>JAAYYJ010000326.1 GCA_012515455.1 Oligosphaeraceae bacterium | reverse complement strand
CGGTGAGACCGCCGGCTCAGACGTCTGATAGTTGACAATGTTGAATACATGATCCACACTTCTGCCGGCCGCTTCATCCTCATCCCAGCCGGTCAGTCTCGCTGCGACCTTGTTCAGCATAGTGATATTGCCCGACAGGTCGGTCACCACCACCGCGTCCCCAATCGATTTCAGGGTCTGCAGGAAGCGCTCGGCCGTCTCCCGGGCAAAATTGCGGGACTGCTGCAGTTCGGTGGTATCCTGTGAGACCCAGAGCACCACCTCCCGCTTGTATAAGCCTGTCGGCAGTTTGCTGAAAAATGCCGTGCGCAGCCTGCCGCGGTAGGCGAAGTCCAGAGTTGTCTGCCGGCCGTTGCGGATGGTGTCTCTGATGATGCTCTGGAATTTCGCGTGATCAATATCGTGGATGTCAGTAAGATGGCGCAGGACATACTTGCGCTCATCCAGTCCGTGGCGGTTCCCCAATTCCGCATGCAGGATGTTGCCATCTCCGTCGACCACGAAAAAGCGCAGCGGCAGATGGCTGAACAATGCTGCGCTGCGCTGTCGGCTGCGCCGGCGCCAGGCGACGAAGAGGTAACCGCCGAACAGCAGCACTGCCAGGAGTCCCACCCCCAGGCCGACCAGCAGCAGCCCCTGCTGGTACTCGAGCCGGTGGCTAGTCATTCGGCCCCGCAGCTGGGCGGAGCCGGGGATGCGACCGCTGGGCACCGCCCGGGATTGCAGCTCGGGCCAGTTCAGAATCAGGCTGCTGTCCTGGGTCTCGACCGGGATTTGCCCGGCATCGCGGCCATCCAGGACTTCCAGGAGCATCTCCCCGGTCCGGGCGGCCGCATGTTGTTCGCTATTGACCCAGCCTCCCAGCACCGCATACTGGAGCAGCACATCCGAGAGCACCAGCACCGGTGCCGGGGTGGCGGCGCTGATCTCCGCACACATTCGGGACTGCTGCCGGGCCAGGCTGCTCTTATCGCTGAACCAGGCATAAAACACCACTACTGAGTTCTGGTCCAGGCGGGAAATGGCTTCGAGCATGGCGGCAGTGGAGAGCTGGTCGGGATGCAGCACCTCGACAGGGATGCCGCCGACCAGCTGTTCCTGTTCCCGCAACTGTTGGCGAATGCGGTTGCTGGCCTGGCTGCGGTCAAGCAGTACCACCCCGCGCTTGAGGTTGGGAAACAGCTGCAAGGCCAGGAAGATATTCTCTCTGACTGCGATATTCTGGACTACCCCGCTCAGGTTCGGATGCTGCTGCAAGTCCTCTGCAGACCATTCACTGAGGGCGGCAAAAAGCACTGCCGTATCCGGATGGATTTGCGCGAGATTCTTCTGCAGCAGGCTGTAGGCCAGATCATTGAACGTGATGACCGCACAGTATTTCCCGGAGGTCAGTGCCGGCCAGAAAAGTGCCAGTTTCTGTTCCTGGGAGGGGGGCGAGCAATCCCACTGTGCTTCCAGCTCGATCTGTTCCAGAATATGCGGCACCGGCGAGGTGCTGAGGACCCGCAGCAAAGCCGGCAGAGTCTGGTAGAATTGCGCCCGGGCGACATCGGAGGAATGAATCAGCAGGACATGCCGGGTCAGCGGACGAGCCGCGGACTCGCCCGCGGCTGGTTCCGCAGCAGGCAACTGCGTCACTAGCCAGCCGCACAGCAGCAGGCACACCCTGAATACAGTGCTGTTCATCGATAAAGACTACATGTAAGCAAGAATTGGATAATCATGGCTGGCCCGGCCTAGAATTAACATAATCTTGGAACCGGCATTTGCCAGCACCGGGGAGATTTTCCCGGAGCGGCCAGCAAGATGGTCACCACTGCATCAGCGGCAGTTGCAGGGCTGCAGACAGGCGTTCCCGCAGAGGATAGTACGGGTGCCTGACGCTGGTTTTGTTCCTGGTCAGTCCCAGCGCCAGGCCGCTTTTCTGGTCGACCAGCCCCAAGGCGCCGGCCGCACCGCCATGTCCGAACACCTGCCCCAGATTCTCTGGCGGGCCGCCCAGTACATAGCCCAGGCCGAACTTGGCCCAGGTCCCGCCCTCCGGGAAGGGGTCGTCTGCGGCCCGGCACAGCCGGGTCGCCTGCTGCACGGTCCCGGCGCTCAGAGTCCGCACACCGTCGACCTCAAATAACAGCGAGGCATAGATGCGCGCCAGGGCCCGGGCGCTGGCCAGGCCGTTGGCAGAGGGAATGAAGCTCCGGCGGATAACCGGGCTGTGGATGAAATCCCGGCACCAGCATTCCCCGTTAGGCATAGCGGAAGCATCAATGGGGACAAAGCGCCGCTCGCTGTCTGCGCTGCTGCCGAAGAAGACCTCGTCCTGCAGTTGCAGAGGCAGGAGCAGTTCTTCACGGATAGTCTGGCGGAAATCCTGTCCTGTTGCCCGTCTGGCGGTTTCACCGACCAGCCAGGCGAAGGTCAGGCCATGGTAGGAGCATTTGCCGCCCGGGGTCCAGGCGGGGGGCATTTCGGCCAGGCGGCGGCACATCAGTTCCCAATCGGCCATGGCATCGCCGGCAATGCCGGTCGGGAGGCTGTGCATTGCCGCCCGATGACTCAGCAAATGCCAGACCAGTGTATCTTCCTTGCCCTGACAGCCGAATTCAGGCCAGTAATCGGCGACCCGGCGGTCATAACCGATCAGCCCTTTCTCCACCAAACGGTGAAAAGCAGTGCTGGCCAGGCCCTTGCCAACCGAAAAAATGGGAAACAACGAGTCGGAGGAAATCCGGTGAATGCGCTCCGGCTCGGCATAGCCGGCCACCAGGTCCACCAGCAATTCACCATGCTGATAAAGCGCCAGCTGACAACCGCATTCCTCACCGGAAGACACCGCTGCATCAAGAATCCCCTGCAACACCGGAGCAATCACCGCTGCACGTAAACGCATGCCTGTAACCTCGCTGAGCCAAACCACCGGAAAAATACCGCCGCCGCAGACTGGAGCTGCGGAGCCCCATCCACACCTAAACCGGACATAAATGCAAAACCTTTAACTTTAACGCATTTTTTTTACAATGCAAATCACCAAACGACTTGAAATCGCGCAAAAATAAATTATATTCAATCACATTCAATCATAAACGCGCAGTTTTACGCAAGGTTTTGCAATCCCATGAGCATTCCAGGTCACCGTCTGCTGACTGCCGAGCGCGAGCAGCTGATACTAGATTTGCTGCGCGCCTCTGATGTTTTGTCGGTCTTATCTCTTAGTGAGCGTCTCGGCGTATCGGAAGCGACCGTGCGTCGCGACCTGCACAGTCTGCAGGAGCGCGGTCTGCTGGCGCGTTTTCATGGCGGTGCGACTTTGAAATCTCCCGGGCAGCCGGAGTTGCTGTTTTCTGACAAGGAGAGCAAGCTGAGCGATGAGAAACAGCGCATTGCCCTGGCGGCGCTGTCTCTGATTGGAGCACACGACATCATTTATCTGGATGGCGGCAGCACGGTGCTGCACCTGGCCCGGCTGCTGGAGAACCGCAGCGGCCTGACTATCGTCACCAATTCTCTGATGGCGGCCTCGCTGCTGATGGAAAGCGGCCACCGGCTGATTCTCGCCGGCGGAGAATTCCGCGCCATCAGCCGGACCATGGTCGGACCGCTGAGCGCGGCAATCCTGCAGAGCATCACCGTGGACAAGGCCTTCATGGGCACCATGGGCCTGACCCTGAGCGACGGGCTGAGCACCTCTGACGCCAACGAGGCCTTTACCAAAAAGCAGGCCATGAGCCGTGCCCGGCAGGTAATCCTGCTGGCCGATCACAGCAAATTCGGGGTCTCGTCGTTTGTCAACAGCGGCCGGCTGGAAGACCTGCACACGATCATCAGCGACGAAATTCCGGCGGAGTTCCAGAAACATTTTACCGAATTGGGCATTAAGCACATTTTAGGATAACCCCAGACAGTCTAGCAAGCAGCAAGAGGAGCGGAGCCATGGCAGTTGGAATAGTCATGCCGAAAGCCGGCAATTCAGTGGAAGAATGCATCTTAAGCAAATGGCGCATCAAACCAGGCGACAAAATCAGCAGCGGCGACATCATCGCGGACATCGAAACCGACAAATCCGCGATTGAAGTTGAGGCTACTGCGGCTGGAACCGTGCTGGAGCTGTTCTGGCATGAAGGCGACCTGGTCCCAGTGCTGGTGAATATCTGCGCCGTGGGCGAACCAGGTGAGAACTGCAGCGCCTTGCAGCCGGCAGGCGGCGGCAGCGCTGCCCCAGCCGCTCCGGCCCCGGATGCCGCCGGAACCACCGACGCCCCCAAAGTCGCCCCCACCAGCCAGACTGCTGCCGCCGCCGAGCCCCAAACCCCAGCCGCAGCCACTGCGCCTCTGAGCCCGCGGGCCCGCAAATTCGTCTCTGAACATCCATTTGTCGTGCCGGCGCTGCAGGGCAGCGGGGCGCAGGGCCGCATTCTGGAAAAGGATGTCACGGAAGCCTACCATAGCAGTGCGCGCCTCAGTCCGGCCGCAGCCGCCATGCAGGCCGCGGGCATTGCCGCACCGGCCCAGGGCAGCGGGGTCAGCGGGATGATCCTGAGCCGTGACATGGGGCAAGCCGGCAGCAGCACCCCGGCCGGTACAACCCCGGCGGCGGCGGCACCGGCGGCGGCGTCCGTGGCGGTCAGCGGCAGCGCTGATGTCATCACTGAGAAACCGCTCTCGAACATCCGCAAGATTATCGCCCGGCGGCTGCAGGAATCGCTGTCCGGGATGGCTCAGTACACTCTCAATGCCGAGGCCGACGTCAGCGGTCTGCTGTCTCTGCGGGCGCGGATTAAAGCTGCCGGCGAGACGCTTGGGCTGGCCAATATCAACCTCGGCGACATGGTCATGTATGCGCTGATCAAGGCGCTGCTGAAGCACCCCGGGATGAACGGCGAGTTCGGGGACAATGTGGTGCGGCTGCATTCCGCCATCAACCTCGGTTTCGCCTGCGACACCCCGCGCGGGCTGATGGTCCCGGTGCTGCACCAGGCTCAGACTTTGTCGCTGGAGCAGATGTGCAGCAAAGTCAAGACCATGGCTAAGCAGGCCATCGACGGCAATCTGAACCCCGACCTGCTGTCCGGCGCCACCTTCACCGTTTCCAACTTGGGAGCCTTCGGCATTACCACCTTCACACCCGTGGTCAGCGCCCCCCAGCTGGCCATCCTCGGCGTGGGCAAAACACTGCTGCGACCGGTCCGCGGCCAAAACGGCGAGATCAGCTACCGGGATTTCATGCAATTCTCACTGACTATGAACCACCAGATCATCGACGGCGCACCCGGCGCCAAGTTCCTGCAGACCCTGAAGAACATCATTGAGAATTTCGAACTGGTCTGCATCGCCGGCTGAACCACCCGCCTGCTACCGCGAACCCTGTTGCAACTCAACTGAAAGAGAACCCACATGTACGATTTAATTGTGATTGGCGCCGGCCCGGGCGGATACGAAGCCGCGGCATATGCGGCTAAAATGGGTAAGAAAGTGGCCTTGTGCGAAAAAAATGCCCTCGGTGGCACCTGCCTGAACGTCGGCTGCATCCCGACCAAGACCCTGCTGCGCTCGGCCAAGGCCCTGGAAGACTGCCATGAGGCATCGCGGTACGGTATCAAGATCACCGGCGCAGCCACTCTGGATATGGCCGCAGTGCAGGCCCGCAAGCAGCAGGTCGTCTCGACTCTGGGCAAGGGCGTGGCGGCAATGCTTAAAGCCGCCGGGGTGGAAGTTATTCCCGGCGAAGCCCGTCTGGCCGGTGCCAACCGGGTGGAAGCCGCGGGGCAGCTCTATGAGACTGCCAACATCCTGATTGCCACCGGCTCAGTGCCGGCCGTCCCTCCCATCCCCGGGCTGAAAGACAATCCCGCCGTGCTTGATTCCACCGGCATCCTGGCCCTGGACCATACCCCGCAGGAGCTGGTAATCATCGGCGGCGGCGTCATCGGCCTGGAATTCGCTTCGTTCTTCGCCAGCATCGGCTGCAGAGTCAGCGTAGTCGAGATGCTGCCCAAAATCGCCCCCGTGGTCGACGCGGAAATCGCCCAGAAGCTGCTGGCTGAGCTGAAGAAAGCCGGCATCGCCTTCCATCTCTCCTGCAAGGTCGTGCGCCTGGAAGGCAACTGCCTGGTCTACCAGACCCCGGACGGCAAGGAAGAACAAGTGCGCGGCGATTATATCCTGAACGCCACCGGTCGCAGCCCGGTCCTGAAGAATCTGGGCCTGGAGGAACTGAAGGTCGATTTCGACCGCAAAGGCATCCGTACTGATGAGTTCGGGCGGACCAATGTCCCGGGCGTCTGGGCCTGCGGTGACGTGACCGGGCGCTGCCTGCTGGCCCATGCAGCGACCCGCGAGGGCATTGTGGCGGTGAACAACATGTTCGGCAAACCGGACCGGATGCGCTACCAGGCCATCCCCTCGGTCGTCTATACCCACCCCGAGGTCGCCCAGGTCGGTGCCACCGAGGATGAACTCAAGGCCCAGGGCATCGCCTACCGCAAGGCGGTCATGCCTATGGCCGTGGCCGGCAGATTCCTGGTCGACAACGCGGGCAAATCAGGCACGGTAAAAGTGCTGGTGCAGGAAAAATACGGCCAGGTCCTGGGAGTGCATGCCATCGGCGGCTGCTGCGGCGAATTCATCGCCAGTGCGGTCCAGATGGTCGAAACGGAAATGCGCGTCGAGGACGTGCGCCAGATCGTCTTCCCCCACCCGACGGTCTCGGAAGCCCTGAAAGAGACCGTCCTGCACGCCTGAAGATTACTGCTGATTACAATGGCTGAAATATACTTTTAACAACAACCGAAGGATGCGCAATTATGACCAAATGCTTGGAAATTTATCCGGACGAGGTGTTCAAGAAGGGGCAGATCGACTTCACCCCCATTCCCGTCTGCAGCTACAACCTTGAGCTCAAGGACGAAAAGAAACTGTTCAGCAGTGCTGAATTCGTGACCATCTATCACGATATGATCATCCTGCGGACCTTCGAGACTGTTATCAATGAACTGAAGCTCAAAGGCGAATACAACGGCGTCAAATACAACCACGCCGGCCCCGCCCACCTGTCCATGGGCCAGGAGGCCGCCGCCGTCGGACAGGCTTTCAGCCTTGATGCCGATGACCATATCTTCGGCTCCCACCGCAGTCACAGCGAAATTCTGGCCAAGGGCCTCTCCGCCATCCGCAAGCTTGATGACGCCGTGTTGGACAAAATCATGCGCGAGTTCTTCGGCGGTTCGACCCTTCGGGTAGTGGAAAAATGCGGCTGCCAGGATGTCAAAGACCTGGCCCGGCACTTCCTGGTCTATGGCGCTTATGCGGAAATCTTCGCCCGCACCACCGGTTTCAACAAGGGCTGGGGCGGCTCGATGCACTGCTTCTTCACACCTTTCGGCATCTACCCCAACAACGCCATTGTGGGCGGTTCCGGTTCAGTCAGCCCCGGCGCGGCCCTGTTCAAACGCGTGAACCGCCAGCCCGGCATCGTGGTCTGCAATATCGGCGATGCTTCTTTTGGTTGCGGGCCGGTCTGGGAAGGGCTGATGTTTGCCGCCATGGACCAGTACCGCAAACTGTGGGACCAATCCCTGGGCGGCGGCCTGCCGCTGCTGGTGAACTGCTTCAATAACCAGTACGGCATGGGCGGTCAGACCAGGGGCGAGACTATGGGCTATGATATGCTGGCCCGCATCGGCGCCGGCGTGAATCCCGAACAGATGCATGCAGAACGGATTAACGGCTACAATCCCCTGGCTGTGGTCGACGCCGTCAAACGCAAGAAGGAAATCCTGCTGGCTGGCAAGGGACCGGTGCTGCTGGATGTGGTCACTTACCGCCTGGGCGGGCACTCGCCCTCCGATGCCTCCAGCTATCGCACCAAGGAGGAACTCGACCGCTGGATCGCCGCCGATGCCATTCCCGCCTACCATGACAAGCTGGTCAAGGGCAAGGTCGCCAGCGCTGCCGATTTGGCCAGCCTGCGCGAAGGCTGCCAGGAGATGGTCTTCGAGATGTTCAAACTGGCTATCGATCCGGAAATCTCTCCTTATGAGACCATGGAGTCGAAATTCATTGAGACTGTAACCTTTTCCAACCGCAAGGTGGAGAAATTTGCGGACCGGACGCCCGAGACTCTGCAGAAGCTTGAGGACAACGAGCAGTACAAGCGCATCCAGGGCAAAGTCCGCTTCGCAGGCGCGGATGGCAAGGCTGTGCCGGCCATGAAGCAGTACAATTTCAATGATGCAGTCTTTGAAGCCATGGTGCACCGTTATCTGATCGACCCCACCATGATCGCTTTCGGTGAAGAAAACCGCGACTGGGGTGGTGCTTTCGCCTGCTACCGCGGCCTGACTGAGCTGCTGCCCTATCATCGCCTGTTCAACAGCCCCATTTCCGAAGCCGGCATCGTGGGTGCGGCCGTGGGCTATGCCTTGGAAGGCGGACGGGTGGTCTGCGAACTGATGTACTGCGACTTCCTGGGCCGGGCCGGTGACGAGGTCTTCAACCAGCTGTCCAAGTGGCAGGCAATGTCCGGCGGCATCCTG
>JAAYYJ010000325.1 GCA_012515455.1 Oligosphaeraceae bacterium | reverse complement strand
CCCTGCAGGATGGTCAGACGCACCCGCTGGGCGGGAATTTCGGCGAAGGTGCGGAAATCAACCACCAGGTCCTCCTGCTGGTCAGAAAAATCCAGAGTCCGGGAGGGTTCGCTTTCGCCCCGGCGGTAGAAATCCAGGCGGTACTTGACCGGCTCGGGCAGAATCCCGCGCTCGTAATCCAGGTTGACCTCACTCCACAGGATACGAATGGCGCGGAGGGCGAATTCGCGCCGCAGCTCCAGGGTCAACCAGGGCTGCGGGTCATTGAAGGCCGGCTGCCACCAGGTATGGGTGCAGTCATCGATGGCATAGCGGTCGATATTCCAGGCTTCGTGGGAAGAGCTGTCCACGCGTTTGTTGACCGATACCGGCAGCAGTCCGGCATCTGAGCCGTCGAGGTGGCGCGGAGAGGCGGAGATGCAGACCTGCGGCTCGTGTGCGGCGTTGAAAAAGACCCTGTCCCTGCCGATGCGTCGCTCGTACTCATGGCGCTGGCGGATGCAGGTGCTGTAGAAATACCAGACCTGGTTGTCGGGGCCACGCACGAAGCCGCCGTGGGCGCAGGAATTGACTATGCCGGTGCTCTGGCGGGCGAAGGGGCTGGAGCGAGCGTACTCGAAGGGCCCCAGCGGCGAACTGCCGATGTAGCATCCCTCGGCATAATTGCGGAAACCGGCGCCGTTGGCCGAATAGAGCAGGTAGTAGCGACCCTCGTGTTTGAACATCGAAGCGCCTTCAAGAGAGCTGAAATCCGGGTCTTCATTGGCTTCTCCAAAGCGTTCCCAGAGATGCTCGCGGTTGAAGTCGATCAGGAAGGTCGGTTCGCCTTTGATCACCGGCGGGTACAGGCTCTCGATTTCCGCCCCGAACAGCCCGCCGTCGGCGGGGCCGTATCCCCAGTAGGCGTACATGCGCTGGTCATCGTCGGTGAACAAGGCCGGGTCCAGCCAGGCTTTGAGCTTTGCTCCGCGTTGGTCGCACAGATAGCCGAGGCTGTGATAAGGCCCCAGAGGATGATCAGCCTCGTACAGCGGCGAGAGACTGAAGCTCAAATATACTTTCCCGGACCGTTGGGTGACCGCCGGAGCGTAGCCGTTGCCGGCAGTAAGGGAAATCTGGAAGTGCTCCCAGGTCAGGAAATCCCGGGAGCGGTACACGCTGTCGCCGGCCCGGCTGGAACCGAAGAGGTACCAGCAACCGTCCGGTTGGTAGTGCAGCACCTCGACATCGCCGCTTTCCCGGAAATCGGGACGGTCTTTGCCAAAGAAGATGCAGAATGCATCGGGGAGGTCGAACTGCTGCTCGAAGGCGGTCGGCTGCCCGCTGTAGCGGCCGCGGGGGAGCTGGGGCAGGGGCAGGGGATTGCAGTACAGGGTTGCGCTCATGGATGCCTTCCTGAAAAATGCCGGTTCCGGAACCCACTGCGAACGTCAGCCAGCGTTCTTTCCTAGAGTGGCAATCGCATACTGGAGGCCAGAGACCGCATGGCGTTCAACAGCTTTCTATTACTTTACCATACCAACCGCATTATTTCAAGGCTGAACCGGCCGCCCGGACCACTGTACTGGTTGCGCTTGGCCGGACCTGGCCAACTCAGTAGAGGTCTGACGCCAACAACTGGCAGGGTACGAAATCCGGCTGTAAATGCAGTGACTAAGCAACCCCACCTGGTGCACAAGTGCTGCGTAGGGCAGACCAGTCGGAGGAACCGAAATGTACCGCCAGATTCAGTTTTTTGCGCAGTCCGCCTGAGGCCATGCAGCCCTGCCAGCAAGCATAATGCCAGTCATCGAGCCGGCAGGATTCTTTCCGCCATATTCTCCTGCTCGTCGTTTTATCCATATATTTTAGAGTAAAAATGAATACGATTTTTCTTGCTTCTGGGCCGAAAACGTTATATAATAATGGTTAAAATGCGAAATCTACTGCTGAGCACTTGATTACTTTCAGACTGACGCATGTAGTCTAGGCTTGCAATTGACCCATAACCGCTCCGGCGCCGGCAACGCCGAGCCCTGCAGGAGCCCTGCCGGGTGCCTGACCAACCCAACCGCACCGGCGCTGGCAACCCCGCGTTCTGCAGCACTGCCGGTTGCCTGACCAACCCAACCGCTCTGGCGCTGGCAACCCCGCGTTCTGCAGCACTGCCGGGTGCCTGATCAACCCAACCGCTCTGGCGCCGGCAACGCCGCGTTCTGCAGCACTGCCGGTTGTCTGACCAGCATCATCACTATGGCAAAGCTCTTTTCCAGCACCAATCTTCGCACCTTAACCATTTTGAGTGATGGCACTCTGTTATAAACTGCCATTAGCTGTCATCTGCCGTCTAAAGCTGCCATAATATGCCATATCCTGCCATCGTCTGCCATAATCTGTCATTGGCGCTCTCTCTCGCGCGCGTCCTAATTAGGGTTGGGGGTCCCCCCAAT
>JAAYYJ010000324.1 GCA_012515455.1 Oligosphaeraceae bacterium | reverse complement strand
GCGGTAATCCGGGGTGATATTGAAGTTCCCGTAGATGTTCAGTCCGGTCGCCCCGCGGAACAGGACATTCAGGATACGCGAATTAGCCTGGCTGAAGGCGACGTCATACCCCAGCCAGGGCATATTCAGCAACTTATGCGGGGAGAAGCAGCGGTGCTGGATGGTCTGTTCGCCGGTATAGCTGGCCAGCGCCTTCAGGTGCGGCATCAACTGATAGAAATCCCAGGCGTTAGTCGGGTTGGTCTCCGAGGTCCCGGAGAGCGAATAAGCCAGCCCGGGGTCGGTGCGGTAGATGCTGCTGACCAGGAGGCGGTGCGCCTCGGCGCGGTTCCAGTCATTGAAGGTGCGGTGGTCGACCCAGGGCGCGAACGAGGGCCGGTTGCGGACCTCGGCAGCGGTCATGGCCACCACCTCGTCCCAGGCTTTGAACTCGCTGCACCAGCTGCGATTGAGGGCGTCGAGGTCCGCGTACTGTTCCTGCAGCCAGCGCCGGAATTCCTTCTGGCAGTGTTCGGAGAAGCAGCCGTCCCACTCGGAGATCATATTTGCCTCATCGGGTCCGGCGACGGTCAGCACTCCGTAGGGCCAAGTCCTGCCCAGTTGCCCGCCCTCAGTTTCCAGGCGGGTGCGGAATTCCGGGTCGCTGAGGCACGGTCTGCGAATCAGATCGAACTTGCTTTGCGCTTTGACCGTGATATCGTATGGCCTTTTTCCCCCCGCGCTGATATTGTTGTTGGCGCTCAGATACAGGATGTTTTGATTGCGGAAGATCTCCTCCGCCGCCTTGACGTCACGGGAGGAATTGGAGCCGCTGGTGCAGTTGACGCCGAAGCGCTGCAACTGCTTCAGGTAGTCATCCAGCAGGAACAGCTGGCCTTTTTCGCTGATCCCGGGCCATCCTTGGGCGATATTGAAGAGGCGCGAGTCTGGCTTCTGATACAGGCCAACCCGGTGCCGCTGCCGGTCGAGCAGCTGTCCGTCCGGAGCGAGCAGTTCCGCCTCGAGCCAGCAGACCGGAGTACGGCAGTCGGACAGCGGCAGGCTGAATTCCGTACCGCTGGCGCGCGCGAATTCATTGCCGTAGGTATCGAGCAGGCGGACCTGGGGGCTGCCGGCGCCCTGGCAGGTCAGCGCGCCGGACAGGGTCTCATCCTTGCGGTAGACCCGCTGCTCCAGGCTGACAGAGAGGATTTTTCCGGCGGCGTCATTGTCGAACACCGCGCTGCCCCACCATTCCACGCCGTTCTGGCCAATCACCCGGACGTCGGTGAAATGCAGCCCCTGCAGGGCTGGCCGGGGCAGCTCGCAGGTGGTCTGATTGCTGCCGCCCTGCAGGGCGAGCTCCTGGGTCCGGGTCGCGACCACTTGGGAGAATTTATCCCGGAGGGTGATTTCCAGCTGCACCGTCTGGTCCTGGGCGGCCTGCAGTTCGACTTGGCAGTTCCCGGGCGCGGCGGTCAGCTTGCCGGCGCTGACATTGCTGCTGCGGCCGGCAGCGGCATAGAGCAGCCGCCCCAGCAGCGCCATCTGGTACTCATAGTATTTGTATTCCATTGCCGGCGGATCGTAAGTCAGCAGGGGCAGGAAAAACGAACTCTGCAGCGAGGTATCCTCTTTGCGGACATTAGGCTTGCTGACCAGATAGGACAGCGCATAGACCTGACCCTGGCCGTATTTGAAAGCGCTCAGCAGCGGGAACTGGTCAATCCGGGCCAGGACCTCGCCGCTGGTCTGGTAACATCTGGCCTGGGTGGGCGGCAGGGCGGCGAAGGGCAGGCCGGAAAGCAGCGGATGATCGCTGACCGCCTGCCACTGCCCCCGGCAGGAGTGCTTTTTCGGGTGGGCGGACAAGTACGGCTCCAATGCTTCAGGAAGCTGCCCCGGGCTGCAGAGAATCAGCCCGGTGCCCTGCTCCACCTGAGACAGGATTTTTTCCGCCAGGCTTTTGCTGAACAAGCCCCAGACCTCGTGGGAGACCAGAATCACCTCGAATTTATTGTCCAGGACCTTATCCAGGATGTTCAGGCAGGTGTTGTAATTCAGCGACATCACATGTCCGCTCAGGCGCCATAAGCCGGCGATGTAGTTGGTGGTCAGCTCGAAATCGAAGCGCTGAGCCATCTCGACCATATCCCGGATGCCGCCGTACACACCGTTTACTGCCAGCACTTTCGGGCGACCCCCGGCATAAGGCTTGGCCCAATCGAAGTGCTCGGTCTGGACCTCCAGGGAATGGAAGTCCAGGTCCGGCTTGTCCTGGGCGGCCGAGGCATCGGGTTTTTGCTCGCAGTCGGGGGTCAGTTTGTAATTGCCGCTGCTTTTGCCCAAGGCGCTGCTGCCCTCCATGGCGAAGACGACCTGATCTCCGGCCAGCACTTCGGCCTTGACCACCACGGTACCGGCTTTTGCCTGCAAGGTGTAGTCGAGGCTGGCGGAGTTGCCCTCGGGCAGCGCTTCGGTCCGGCCGGGGCTGAATGCGATTTTCCCGTCCTGCCAGAGTCCCTCGGACAGGCGCAGGGTGTATTGGCCCGGGGTGAAGAAGCGCAGCTTCAGGGTTAGTTTTTCCGGTGCAACAGGGTATTCCGGTTCCAGTCCCAAGCTGCCGGCCATCAGTTCATTGACTTTGCTGGGGACACCGATGCCGCTGAAGGGGCAGAGTGCCAGCCGGAACGCCAGCGCTTCGCCGGCCGGAATGGGGTACACCCCCAGCTTGCATTCGACGGTGCCGTTATACGGGTTCCCGCCCCAGAAATAGACCTCCTTGAGCAACTCGAAAGGTGCGGTTACCGCCAGGCCCAGATCGCCATCCAGGGCTGCGAACCAGCCACTGGACAGATCGCGGGTCGCGAACTGTTTGGCCGCACTGCTGTTTTTTTCCACCCCGTAGAGTCCGGGCACGAGGCGTTGGAAGCCATTCTGGGACTGGAACCCGCCGAGCATCCAGTAGCCGTAATTCAGGGGCACCACATTATCGAGTCCATTAGTGATCACGTAGTCCACGGCCAGAGTCGAGCTGCCGGCAGTCAGGGTATAGGTTTTGACGATCTGGACATTGGCGAAGACACCGCTTTTGCCATAGCCGGTAAAGCGGACCTGCTTTTTATCCGCGCTGTCGCTGATTACCTCGCCCTGGTATTCCTGAAACCGGAACACATCGCGGGCATTGGGCCAGAAGCGGTCGCAAAAAATCGGCCCGAAGGCGGAATTGGGGGCGGCGTAGAGCACCAGATTCGCCTGGCTGATCTTATCCCAGGCGAAATTCACCGCGCCGCTGTAGAGCGGGTCGAGGACATAGAGCGCGTAGTCATTCTCCAGCACGAAATGCTGCGCGTCGCGGTACAACCGCAAGCCCGGGGCGGCACCGGCGAGCAGTTTTTCCATCGGGTTGCGCTCCGGCAGGTCGACCTTGCGGGCCGGCAGGGCCTGTCCGAAGAACTGCACTTCAGTCAGGGACAAATATCCCCCGGTGGAGGAAATCACCATCTCGATCTGCTGGACCGGTGTGGGGTCCTGGGCCGCAACCACGGCCTGTCCATAAGACGCTTCGTCCTTGGGTAGGGTATAGGGATGGTTCAGGGTGGTGACTCCCAGGGGGACCTTCCGGCCCTGGGCATCCTCGCCCACCAGCTTGATATCCTTGATGCCATAGCTGCGCGGGCCGCGGAAAAAATGCAGCATCGCCTGTTCCAGCTTGACCTCGGTGGGAAAAGTGAAGGTGATCTTCAGGGGCTGGCGCCGGACCTCGCGTTTGCGCCAGGCCACTCTGGGCACCGGCCCGCCGGATTGTTCCGGGTTGAATTTCCCGTCTGTGAGTTTCACGAATCCCGGATCGGCATACGCGGCGGTATTTTTTCCGTCTTGCATGGTCGGGTCAGTGAAGGAATAAGAAGCCACCGGCAGAAGCTCTGCTGCTGGCACCGCCAGCGCCAGCAGTGACAGCCACAGAAAAACCGATTTGCGCAGACTTAACATTTAGTACTCCTGAACTTAAGTAATTTGCTCGATCGATTATGGTATAGGAAAATGCTGACTGGGGCAAAAAATGTAGGTTATCAAATATACCCCATGGGTCGGCCATTGCAAATGCAATTCCAGACCTGGTCAATTTCTCAACCGGGCCGGGCACTGCACTGCCAGACGGGTACAAATTATGGGAACTCCACTTGCCTGATACCCCCTCCGGAAACACCACCGGCCAAAACCAGCGCGAGCCCCAGACCCCGCACCAGCTTCAAGAGAGCATTACCGCTACCCATCGGGTGCCCGCTACATAATATTAATGAAAATTGATTTTACCTTGTTGATTTCGAAATTATATTACGTACCTTTTTTGTTACTAACAAATTGTCTGCCTGTAGTGTCTGAAAATTCCTACAACCAGAAAGTCCGCTTGTGGTTTTCCTCTAGGGGCTACCAATATATTCACGATGGCGCACTGCTGTTTTGGCCTGCTTCGTCAGGCTAGTGACAGCAGTTGCGTCTGTTTGTTTTTGTCCGGGCAGTTTGCGTCGGGTTATCCTCCCGCGGCTATTTATTATCCTGTTATTTACTGCGGCGACGATGCTTCTGAGCTGGCCCTCGGACCTACAGTGGCTGCCGGTGTACCGGGGCGGGATCGTTCAGTATGACAGCCTTACGGATGCCAATGGCTCCCGCAATATCGTCGGTGATTCAGCCAATTCTTCCGGCTACATCTTCAACGACGGCAGTTATTTTTATTTTCGCATACGGCTGGATGACAGTCCGGCGGGACGTGGTGGTCAAGGCTTGCTGCAATCCTTTGGCTGGGGGATGGTGCTGGACACCAATCTGAACGCCATCAATTACGAATGGCTGGTCATGGTCGATGGCATTGCCAAGGATGAGGCGATCCTTCTCGAACAGAACACCATTCAGGGATCGGTCAATGATCCCGGCGACAAAGCCGAAATCACGGTTTATTCCGTACCGGTATCCGGCAATTACCGGATTCTTGCCGCCGACACCTCCTTCAATGGCAGCCAGGATTATTTCCTCGACTGGCGCTTCCCTTATGATATCTTCAAATTCTATACCCAGCTGAGTGACAATTCACCGCTGCGCATTTTTGGCGGCGCATCAAGCAATGCGCAGTCGCTATCAGAAAGTGGCGGGGATACGCTGGGCGCATCGGACCTGCTCAGCGGGTTTTCACGGAAGTTTGAGCTTTTTTTTCTGATTTTCTCCTGAAAATCTCTTTTTTTTGCCTAAAATGTAGCAATAGACTTGACAACG
>JAAYYJ010000323.1 GCA_012515455.1 Oligosphaeraceae bacterium | reverse complement strand
TTGTTGTAGAATTTGTGGTTCGGGATTTCCATTCTCCTGGACACCAGCTCCAGGATGCGCAGGTTCGCCTGATGCGGAACAATATAGGCGATGTCATCAATGGTCAGGCTATTTTTCTCCAGGACCGTGTTGATGACAGTCTCCAGACTGCGCACCGCAAAGCTGAACAGCGGCTTGCCCAACATCTGCAGATAGCCAAGCTGACGCTCGCTGCCGCTGCGCGGGATGCGGCAGCCGCTGTCATTTTTAAGCAAGTTGTAGTTCTCGCCGTCGGCCGCCAGATAACTGAAGGGAATGCCGTCTTCCTCTGAAGGCACCAGCACTACTGCGCCGGCGCCATCGCCGAACAGCACGCAGGTCTCGCGGTCCTGCCAGTCGGCAATACGGGAGAGCATCTCGCTGCCGACCACCAGCACGGGCTTCTGCTGGCTGAGGACCCAGCTGCGGCCCATCTCCAGGCTGTAGACGAAACCGGAACAGGCCGCACCCAAGTCAAAAGCACCGGCGTTCTTGGCGCCGAGCTTGTACTGCAGCAAGCAGGCTGTGGAGGGGAAATTGTAATAATCACCGGTACTGCTGGCGACAATAATCAGCCCCAGGTCCTCGGCCTGCAAGCCGGCCGACTCCAAAGCCTTGACGGAAGCCTGATACGCCAAATCGGAACAAGCCTGGTCAGGGCTGGCAATGTGACGTTTACTGATGCCGGTGTGAGAGACAATCCACTCGTCGCTGGTGTCCAGCGTCTCCGCCAGTTCCTGATTATGGACGACCCTGTCGGGCAAATACGAACCGATACCGGCAATTTTCACATAAGGGCAGTGCAAGGTAGATCTCCGTTAATTGTGGCATGGGGCAGACCGCAAAATCCGGCTGCCGGTTCGTTCTCCCCGCCCCAGCCGCAATGCAACGGCATTTTCCTGAAGGCAAGGACATATCCTGCAGCAAAAAGCTGCTCTGCGGACAAAAAAACCGCGCCTCGCTGGGCAAAATCGCGGATATCCTTTATAGTATAGTATGTCGATGCAGTTTTTGCAACAACGGGGGGGAAAATTGCCTCCCGAGGGTAGGATTTTATCATGAGCATCACCGTCGACCATCAGGCTCGCAAAGCGGAAATACTGCAAAAAGCTCTCGGTCTGTTCGCCCGGCAAGGATATCCCGGCGTCACCTTCCAGCAGCTCGCCGACTGCTGCGGACTGGCCCGCACCGCGCTGTATAAATATTTTCAGAACAAACGTGATATTTTTGACGGCGCCATCGCCTTGATGGTGCGGGAGCTGGGCCGGGACTTCCGCCAGGACAGCGCAAAAAATCACCGCCTGGGGGCCGGGGAAAAGTTGATTCTGGTGATGGATAAAGTGCTGCAGTACATTTTTGCCAACCCGCAGCTGCTGCAGGCGATTACAGAATATCTGATTGATCAGCGCCGGATGGGTGAAGACATATCCGCCAAGGTCCGCAGACATACAGTCGTCATGCGGCGGACCCTGATTCAGCTGTTGCGGGAAGGGGTCGCCAACGGAGAATTCCGGCCCCTGGACTGCCGGCTCACCGCCGACGTGCTGTATGCCTTGCTGGAAGCCGCAGCGCTGCGGGTAGCAGTCACCGACACAGCCGACCAATCCGACCTCAATATGGCCTGCAAAGCCGCCATT
The DNA here is from genome assembly GCA_012515455.1 of Oligosphaeraceae bacterium. Taxonomy (GTDB): domain Bacteria; phylum Verrucomicrobiota; class Lentisphaeria; order Oligosphaerales; family Oligosphaeraceae; genus JAAZIZ01. The sequence goes on along the minus strand of JAAYYJ010000323.1, from coordinate 3,275 downwards.
GCCAGTCTGAGCCTGAAGCCGTGAACCGCGCCGCTGCCGGTCCGTCTTCAGCCTTCCCGGCGGAAGAATGCGAAAGCGGCGTCAGCCTGGCAGCCTTCTGTCAGGGTCAGACAGGCAATGCCAGTCGCTTGGACGGACAAATACAGCTCCAGGCGGGAGGCCACGCCTTGCATCATGGCATCGAGGGGATGGCTCAAATATTTTACCCCGGCCTCGAAGCGCTGACGCAAGGCCTGGTGTTCGCCGATATGGTTCAGGTAATATGAGAAAAGGTAAGGTATGCCATTGCATTTGGCCGCCCGCCAATAGAAACCGGTGCCGATATTGCTGTCCCGCCAGCCAGCCGGCAACGGGAATTTGTAGTCCATATTAAACCAGGCCTGCCCTTCCGGCCAGCGGGGCAGGAAATCCGCCGCCAGCCATTCGTCCAGGCGCTCTTTCACTCGAGCCCGGAAGGACTCGTTGTCGCTGGCGTAATGGGTCCAGCAGATAGCTTCCAGCAGATAGAACATCCGGCAGTAGTCCACAATCAGTGAATCGGCGCTGGGCACAGGGTAGTTGTCAAACCGGACCGGCACGCCGGCTTCGTGCCAGCCGTTCTCCAGCTGAAAGAGGACAAAATTCTCAGCATAGGCAATTAGATCGCGCCGGCCGGTAATGCAGGTATAGGCAGCGAAAGCGGAACAGACGTTCATCGCCATCGAGTACGGGCCGTTCAGCTTGTGACCGCCCCAGAAGCCGTTGCCGTAAGCACCGCTGGGCAAGGCGAAAATCGCCACCCAGTCTTTCAGCCATTTCTCAGCTGCGCCAAGATAGCGCAAGCGCCGCTCGCCGCCAGCCGCTGCGGCGGCCTGCAGCAGGGCGTGGACATTTGAGCCGCCATCAGCGAGGTTCAAATCGCCGCGGCGCAACAGTTCCGCAATCTCGGGGTAGGTGAAGTCGGCCAGCGGGCGGTTCAGCGGCTTGGCATTGAAGGCGCCGTTGGGCAGCTGCTCGCTGACATATTGGTCGAAATACGGAAAAGCCGCTTTAGCGTATTCAGGCTTCTGCAGCAGTTCTGCGCCGTACAACAACGCCCGCAAGGCATAGAACAGCGGATACCAGGACCGGCGGTATTCCGGCAATTGCTGTACCAGCCAGGTACAATATGCATCCAGCGCCACGGGGGCAGTAAGCTGACAATATTCCATTATTTCTCCATTGCTCGCGGCCAGGTCGTCGCGGTCAGGAATTCATCCGGCAGTCCGTTTCAGAGATCGCCGATGAGCTGCTGGCTGATTTTCCAGCGGGGGTTCTTGCGTGAGACATCGACTGTGTAAGCCGGTGCATACGGCGTGCTGCTGTCACTGAGGAGGTGCTGGCGCAGGGCATTGACTATCCAGCGTTCAATCTTAAGAACCAGCATCTTATGCCGCAGACGCCCTTGCATGTCCCGGTTCAGGATATTGGGCAGGGTGTTGGTGGTGATAATATCATCGATGATGTCAGTATGCAGATTCTCCTTGACCTCCTGCGAGGAATAAAAATGGGTGACCACGAAAATCACCTTGGCCACGCCGGCAGCCTTGAGATGACGGCAGCACTCGGCGATGGTCCCGCCGGTACGGACCATGTCATCGCAGACCACGACATCGCGACCCACCAGGTCCTCCAGCTGGGTCGGGCTGTTGGGATCAGTGACGATGCTGACCTTCCGCTCGCCGCTGCGCTCCTTGTCCATCAGCAGCAGGGATGGCCGGGCCTGGTACAAGAGCCCGGTGGTCTCCCGCTCCAGGCATTTGAACACCTCCTGGGCAAACGGTGCCGCGCCTTTGTCTGGAGCGCAGACTACCAGCCCGTGTTCGGGATTCTGCTGGCAGATCCCGGCATGATGGGCGAGATAATTGGCGTAGATTGGCGCCGGGCAGAGGTTGTAGAAGTGCCCGTTGAAGACTCTCCTGAACACCTTGCGCACATTGGCAGAATGGTTATGGACAGTCATAACCGCATCAACACCGCTGGTTTTCAGCAGATGCGCATACAGGCGGGCGGAAAAAGGCTGCCCGTCAAATTTCTTGTAATCCTGGATGCTCCGCACTTTTTCGTGCCCGTCAAAATCCTCCTCCAGGTTGTCGTCATCCGCGCATTCATCCGGCAGTGGCCCGCGGTCCTGAGCGCTGTAGAACAAATCCGGCTCAACCAGAATCACCTGCTTGGCGCCGTTATCCTTGGCCGCGCAGGCCACAAGGAAAGTCCGCATCGCCCGGGCATTGCGGGTATGCTCGCCGGAGCATGACGACACCAGGATGATGGTCTTGCCATCCAGGGAATGGCCAATGTGCTCCAAGTCGTTTTCATCGCTGATGAAACGGGGGCAGAATTCCGAATTGGCAAAGCGCTTATATGCCAAGATATCAGATATTTCGGTGTCCTGCTGCATATAATGGGCAATGTCATTTGCCAACGGGTCATCAGCTACCGCACCGACAACAATAATTTCGCCTAGCATCGTAATTACCTCGAAAATAAAAAGTATGGAAATATTCAAAATATAATATCCAATCAGCAAAATTCGAATTATAGTGAAGAGATTACCGATTCCTTTGCCGGTCGGCGTCGGCCACCGGCCGGTACGTTCCCGGGGCGGCACTTTTCTGCTCTCCGGCCCCGTGGGTTATGTTCAGGAGCTTCACCGATGCCCGCACGTCATTCCGTTCCCGTCTGGTCCAGCCTGCCCGGCTTCATCGCCGCCTGCCCGACGCCATTCCACGCCTTGCAGACCATCAGCACCGCCCTCGAGGCAGCCGACTTCCAGGCATTCTCCGAACGCGACGCCTGGAATCTGTCGCCGGGCAGCACGGGTTATGTGCAGCGGAACCAGTCGGCGCTGATTGCTTTCCGCATCGGGCAGTCCCGCGAACCGGGCCGGGGGGGCTTCAGCCTGATTGCCGCCCACACCGACAGCCCCTGCCTGAAACTGAAACTGCGGGGCAGCCAGCACCAGGCCGGGACGCTGCGCATCCCGGTCGAGGTCTACGGCAGCGGCATTGACAGCACCTGGCTCGACCGCCCCCTGGGCATCGCCGGACGTATCTGGGCACTGGACCGCGCCAGCGACCGACCGTGTCTGGTAGACAGCCGCCAGGCCGTAGCCGTGATCCCAAACCTGGCCATCCATTTCAACCCCAGCATCAATGATGGCTTCGCCTACAACCGGCAGCAGCATCTGGCAGCTCTCTGCGGCGACTGCAAACTCGAGGACTTGCTCCAGGCACTGCTAGACCGTAAGGCACCCG
>JAAYYJ010000037.1 GCA_012515455.1 Oligosphaeraceae bacterium | reverse complement strand
TTGACTTCCGGTGGTACAGGATGGACGAACGGTTTCATATGCCACGCTACTGCCAGCAGTGGTTCCGCAATTGTGGAATATCGCCGAGTCGACCGCCTTAAATCCCCCAGCACCTACCCGGCCATGACCGAATACTGGTATGCCTACAACCGCCTCTACTTCGGCCACTCAAATCAACTCTGCCGGGGATCGCTGCCCACCTCCGGCATCTGGAACGGTCATTCCGGCTCCGGAGTCAATATCTTGTGGTGCGATGGTCATGTCAGCTTCGCCAGCAATATTTTGCAACTCCGGAACGGCCCCATCCTGACCAACAGCGACTGGATTTACCGTACCCATTGAGCGCCGCCGGCCGGAGGCCGCGGCGGTACCCGCACCCTGCTGTTTCTGAAAAGGGAATGATATGCCAATCTGCTGCACGCTGCTTTGTTGCCTCCTGCTGGCGCTGGAGGGAAAGGCGGAGGAACTCGAGGTCAACGGCGGTTTCGAACGGGTAGTCGCCAGCAAAACCGGCCAAGTGCTGCCGGATGGATGGCTGCTGAACACCGCCGCCTGCCATGACTGCACCGTGCTGATCAGCAAAAATCCCGCCGAGGTGCGGAGCGGGCATTTCTCCTTGTGGCTGGAGGGCGAGAGCAGCCAGAGTCAGGCCTACCTGATGCGCTATGCCAGCCGGACCGCGGTCAAGCCAGGCGATGTCCTGCGGATGACGGTCTGGGCCCAGGGGAAGGGCGAGGTCTCGCTGGGGGCGCTGGCTACCGGTACGATTTCCACGACCGGGCAGAACCTGGGCGCACGCACCTTGGCCGGGAAGCGCGTCGCGGTGGATTCCCCGGAGAGCTGGCAGCAGTGCGAGTTCAGCCTCGAGGTGCAGCCCATCCGCAAAAATGACCTGGTCTTCACGGATTTAAGCTATGTGCCGATTATTTTGACTTTTAATATGGATGTGCTGCTTCTGGATGACTGTACTTTTGTCCTGGAGCACGCAGAGGAAGAAAAAGCCGCTTCGGAACAGGAGAATTGAGATGGGCAAACTGTGGTTATTGATCTGCTCGCTGTGTTCCTGCAGTATTATGGCAGCGAGCATCAGCATCGGAGCGGTAGACGCGACCGGAAGCCGCAGCTGTGTGCTGGAGAATAAATTCCTGCGGGCGGAATTCTCAACCCTGGGGGGACGCCTGGTCAGTCTCAAAGACAAGCGCAGCGGGCAGGAGTTGACCCGGGCGGATGCCAGCGGCAGAAGCGGTTCGTTCAAAGACCAGTTCCCGCCTAGTAAATATGATTTCACCAAAGTGCAGTACCAGGCCAGAATCGTCAGCGACAATGGCAATCTGTAGCGCTGGAACTGCAGTCACCCGGAATGCAGGGGGAGTTCCAGTTCCTGAAAATCACCCGCGTCTTGACCTTGCAGGAGGGACAAGCCAGTTTGCATTGCGACTTGAGTATCGCCAACCAGAAAGAGAGCATGGCCCCGACGGTGATCAATTACTGGCAGCATAATTTCTTCGGTGTGCCGGGCGAGGACAATAATTTCCTCCTGCCCCTGCCCTCGGGAGTGCATTGCGCGGTGCCGGATGCCAAGAGCAACACTCACGGGTCGTCTTTCTTCACCCAACCGGTCCGGGGCTGGCTGGCGATGCTCGGAGTCAGCGGCAAGGGCGTGGTCATCCTGCCGGAATACAAGCGCTTCGAACTGGCTTTCTCCTGGTACTGCAAAGGCAGCTCACCCCTGGATACCCTGGAATGGCGCCTGATGCCGGAGGAAGTCCCGGACGGCGCCAGTCTCAACACCAGCTTCGAGCTCGGCCTGGTCAACGGGCTGGCCGCTATCAACGGCGCCGGCCCGGCTGGCTGCGGCCAGGTCAGGATTGCTCCGTCAGGGCCAGTCGCAGAACTGCAGCTGCAGGGCTTCCGGCCGGCCGCGGTGCAGGTCAAGGTTTTGCTGGATGGCCGGGAAGTTGCGGCCCGGGAAACCTCGCTGCAGCCTGAGCGGAACAGTGAGCTTAGTCTCCCTCTGCCGGCGCTGCCGGCGCAGTCGGCGCCGTTGCTGGTCCAGGTCTGGGAAGGCCCGAAGCTGCTGTTCGACCTCCTGGCTAAGACCCCGGGTGAAAAGGAAGAAGCAGTGACCTTCGTGCCTCTGGAAGAGCGGAAGAAGCCGGTCGGGGATGACGAAGAATGGCAGTTCGAGCTGTCGGCAGAATACGTGTCGCCGTATTTTCCCTGGCAGAAGGGCGGTGGGAATGCCCGGGTCATGTTCCTGGTGCCCACCTCCGGCGCCCGCGATATAATCGAATTGCAGCAGCGCTTCAATATCGAGCCCGTCGCACCTACTGTCTTCCCCCGCAGCTACGCCATGAGCTGGAGAGTTAAAACCAGTATGCCTATCGGAGTCAGGCAGACCGGCCTGAACTTCCTTCAGAAATTCCTCGAGCAGGAGCAGTTCTCAGTGCTGGTCATCGGCAGCCAGCCGGATTTCAAGGCACCCATCAAGTGGACAGATTACCCCCCCCTGCTGCGCCGCAAAATCCTCTCCCTGGTCGAGGGCGGCGTCGGGCTGTTGTATATCAATCCCGCGGGCGAGGACCAGGAGCTGGCCGCGTTGCTGAAAAGCCTCCAGCCCATCGGTCGCGAGCTGACCGCATCCATGGATTTCTCGGCCGCGCCGCATTTCCCCGGAAGCAGTATCTCGATGGGTCAATATGGGAAGGGCCGGGTGGTCGCAGTCAAGTATCGCAGCAGCGCCTTTCTGGCCCCGCACAGCGGCTACCGCAACCCGAACTGGGCCCTGCTGCAATCCGAACACCGCTTTCAGGAATATCAGTTCGCCATCCTGGGCCGGCTGCTGAACTGCTGCCTGGGCCGGCCCCCGCTGCTGACCTCGGCCGGAATCAGTGCCGGCAAGCTGAATATCAATACCCTTGAACCCGGCGAGGCCACGGTCGATTTCTTCGGCCGGTACAGTCAGCCTCTGCAAAGCCTGAAAGTTAACCTGCAGGCGGGCAGTAACAGCATCAGCTGCCCATCACTGCCTCATGGCCGCGTCTATGCGCATATCCGGCTTGGGGACCGCGATTTCGCTTTCACCAGCAGCGAAATCCAGCGCCCGGACCATATCGCAACCCTGGACATGGCCACCACTTTTGAACCCGGCGAGACGGTGCGGGCCAAAATCGCCCTCAGCCCCGCCGCGGCGGGGGCAAGCATCGAGCAGGAAATCACCGACAACGCCGGCCGGCTGCTCTATCGCGGCGAGGGTACGGAGCTCGTCTGGGAGCCGAAGAATGCCGTCCTGAACCGCCATATCTTCATTGCGCGGCTGCGCCGGGATGGCGAGTTGTTGGATGAGTGGCAGCAGGAATTCTTCCTGCCCGGGGTGCTGGACTCTACCCGGAATTATGCCCATCTGCTGTGGACCGACGGAGACTGCTTCCCAGAGTACTCCTACCCCTACCGCCATGAATTGAAGCGCCAGTTCGGCTTCATTTATCTCTATGCCTCCGGTAAAATGGACACTGATGGCCTGACCCTGAAATTCGCCAATTGCGCCTCCGGCACGAATTGGCATTGTAATGCCGGTGGACTGCACAACAGGAATTTCCTGAACAGTTTCAAGCAGTGGAGCGATACCCACGACA
>JAAYYJ010000322.1 GCA_012515455.1 Oligosphaeraceae bacterium | reverse complement strand
TGCGTTTGCTTCGCACAAGGACCGCCATGCCTGCCTGGGGCAGGGCCATTTGGGCCTGGAGACCATCCGCAGGGTCATCAACCACCCCCAGCTGCGGCATCTGCCGTTCTACCTCGAGACCCCCAATGAACTCGAGGGCTACGCCGCGGAAATCGCACTGCTGAAACAACTCCGGACCTGAATGCAGGCAGAGTTTACCGGCGAAAAAAACGTGTTTTTTTGTAAAATCCGCTGCTGGGGTTATGTTAACTCCCGGAACTGATTCAGCTGGTTTTGGTGCTCGATCTGGATTTTGGTAAAGCTTCCCAAAGGAGACTTGGATATGAGCAGAAAATTCACTCTGATTGAGCTTCTGGTGGTAATCGCCATCATCGCGGTGTTGGCCTCGATGCTGCTGCCGGCCTTAAGCAAGGCCCGCGACAAGGCTAAGGATATGGGCTGCCGCAACAACCTGCGCCAGCTCGGGGTACTGATGTCGATTTACACGGATGACTTCAACGGGTACTATCCCCGCAGCACCTACACCACGAAATTCTCCTGGACCCGGCAGCTGTGCGTCCTTTATCTGGGCTGGAATCTCTCCCCTGATCAATATGAGAGCTGGACGTCTTTCAACACCAAGCAGTTCCATTGTCCGGCCGGCATACTGAACACCAGTTATCCCAATGCCTCGCGCGGGTATGCGATGAGCATGTACGTCACCCAGTTGTACTCCCCGGCCATGAAGGGCATCTGCGATACCGTGCGCACCTACCGCAACAGCAACGACATGATGCTGCTGATGGACTACTGGTCGCCGACCAGCGGCTACATTGAGGCCGCGCTGATCGGCACCAGCAGCAATTATATCGATTTGAATGCCGCCCACGGCAGCCGGGTGGGCAACCGCCACGGCGGGGACAAGTTCAATTATGCGGTCAAGAACGGCGCCGTGCTGCAGACCCGCAAGCCGACCGAGGCGCACCGCGGCGTGGACCCCATCTGGTATGTCCACGAGGATGGCGCCAGGTATTACCAGAATGAGGGCCTGAAAAATTATTGAACCGTCTGTACGGCTGCTTCACACTGCGGTGCTGTCAGCTGCCAAATATTAATTGACTCGGCGGGTTCAATCATAACTAAGGGGAAAAACATGCGTACGATGCTGTCTTTGCTGCTGTTCCTGCTGGCCAGTGCGGCGTTTACTCAGGAGCAGAGCATCAATTTACCTTTGTTTGATGCCGAGGGGAAGGACCTTTTTGTGGTCTACAATCCGCGTGATGCGGGTATCGTCGTCAGCAAGGAGAGCGGCTCTGGAGCGGTCACCGTGCTTGCCGAGCCCGGTGCCCCCGGCAGCCAGACCTTCGGCAAAATCATGGCCCGGGAGGGATTCTTTGACCCGGCCTTGCAGGAAGCCAATGCCAGGGGACTCACCCCAGTGGATTTCCTGCTTCGCATCCGCTATGCGGGGCAGGATTTCCCCCGCCTGACCGCCTATACCTCGTTTGCCGAGGGAAAGCTTTATCCGCCCTTCCTGCGTCTGCAGGACGGCGAGCACGAGTATTCTTTTGGCGGGAAGCGCAATCTCAGCCTGCTGAAGGGCTTCCAGTTCCGCCCTGCGGCAGGACTGCGCTTTACGATCACCGGCGCCAGGCTGACCCTGAAACCCAGTGACCAGGCCAAAAAAATACCCGTAGAGCTGGGGGATGTATGGAAGACTCAGGAGCTGTTGCCGGACCAGGACAGTCCCCTGGTTGATTTCCACCGCCGGCCTGGCATGGCGGTCGATGCTGGGCCGGAGAAGGTGTTCTCTGCCAGCTTGCGTTGGGAGAAAGACCGCCTGCTGCTGCAGGCTCAGGCGCATTTCCCGGAGCCGCCCCGGGCGCAGATCACGGTTCCGGACCGCGAGGTCTGGCAGGATGACTCGATGGAGATATTTTTTTCTCCCCAGATGGACAACGACCGCTTTCTGCAGTTCGCCATCAATGCCAAGGGCTGTGTGATGGATTACCGCCGGGAGTACTGCGAAGTCGCCTGTGCTATCCGTAACAAGACAGAATTCAATCTCGAGCACACGCCGGACATCAGCTATCAGGCCCCGACTCTGCAGTGGAAGCTCGCTTTCCCCTGGGCGGCCCTTCCGTTTGCGCCCGCCAAGGATCGCATGATGTCGTTTCAGCTGGTGCAGAACTGCCATCGCCAGGGCTTGAGCTCGGTCTGCTGGTCGCCCTCCACCCGCAATATCTTCCCCTGGACTTTCGGGTTGCTGTATTTCAATCAGCAGCCCTTCGGTGCCGGAGCATTGCAGTACAAGCAGATTTTTTTGGAGGAGCCCAGTGACACTCTGTATGTCGAGCTGGAGTACAACCCGGAACTGTCCGGCAGTCCGGTGGAACTGCTGCTGGTCGCGCCCGATAAATCCACCCGCCGGGAGAAACTGAGCCTGGCACCGGAGCTGCGCGTGCCGGGAGTCAAGAACCTGAATGGCTTTTACACCCTGACCCTGGTACTGCAGAAAGGCGACAATATCAAGCCCTTCGCGGTCAATTTCACCCACCGCCGGCCGATCCTGCTGCCGTATGCTCAGAAACAGCTGTTCCCCACCCCGAAAGAATGTACCTGGAACGAGGGGAGTTTCCCCGCCGCCAAATACAACCGCCTGCAGCTGCCGGAAAACGCCAGCGAGCGCACCCGTCTGACCGCCAAGATCTTTGCCGGCAAGCTGCTGGGCTATACCGGCCGGCGCTATGAGGAGACCGGCAGCGGCAATGGCATCAGCCTGGCCATCGACCCGGCCGGCCTGAAGCCCGAGGGGTACCGCCTCAGCGTAAAGCCTGATGCGGTGCAGATCACCGGTGCGGACGAGCCAGGGTTGTTCTATGGCTGTATCAGTTTTATTCAGCTCCTGAAGATGGATATGCGCAGCAGTGCAGATGCACCCGCGCCCTGCTGTGAGGTGCTCGACTGGCCCGACCTGCCGATTCGACTGGCACCCTTCTGGCACCCCAACAACATCCCGCAGCATGCCGGGACCCCGCTCAAGGAGGCCGCAACGGTCGATTTCCTGCTGACCTTCCTGGATGCCTTTGTGGTCGGCAATAAAATGAACAGCGTGCGCCTGCGGGGGCTGGAGACGCTGCTGCCTCTGGACGACATCCATCCCAACTTGAACTGGTCGCCGGAGAAGCGTTATTACAGCGAGGAGGACCTGCGGCGCCTAGGGCAGTTCTGCCGTGACCATTTCATCAAACTAACCATCGGCTTTTCGGCCGGCGGACACGATGCCTGGATCCGTCCCCTTAGTCCCGACCTCCGCGAGCGGGGCTGGCGCGGCACCGGCAATGTGGCCCATCCCGATTACGAGAAGTACTATTTCGCGGTGGCGGATAAATTCATCCGCGCCACTCAATGCGAGTACTTCTCGCCGATCTCGGACGAATGGTGGGCCAACAGCGTGGCCGGAGAGGTCCCGACTGACGAGGACCACGCCGCCAAATTCCTGAATTTTCATCTGCACCTGTACGAATTTCTGCGGCAGCGGGGGGTGAAGATGGCGATTTGCGAGGACATGCTCAACCCCTTGCATAACGGCGCGCGTTTCAACAACCATCTGAATACCGATAAGCTGCCCAAGGATATCACTATCCTGGTCTGGGCCAACATCGGCAATGCGGTTAAGTATTTTTCTGACAAGGGTTTCCCGGTCTGGGGCTCGGTGACCGGCTGGAAGGAGTTCCCGAATCGTGACGGGGTCACCGGTTTCGGCGCTAATCTGTATCAGTTCGGACGAGAATATGCTTTCCGGGTCAATCATTCCTTCGTCTATCACAGCCATTGGTTCCAGGGCGCGAATTACGCCTGGAATTTTCACCGCGAAGGGGCCAACTGGTCTATCAGCGATGCGCTCAGCAGCGGTCTGCTGACGGTGCAGGAGAGCTGGGCCGCACAACCGCCCAATCCCGCGGCTTCGCACCGCATCGAGACCATCCCGCTGGCCGGGCTCAATTGTGCCATGCCGGAGGTCCGGGGCGGTTCCCGCAGCATCATGAATGTCCCCACCGAGATTCCCGCTGCGGAGTTGAATTGTGTCCGGATTCTGCCCGAGAGCGCGACGCTGGTGCCGGCATCCGGGAAGTACGCCTCGCTGATCTTCCTGCATACGGCTTTCCCGGGTGAGAATTACCGGCGCAATCTGCCGCCGCGGCCATCCTGGCGGCAATGGCATATCGCCTTCCCCATCGCGGTGTATACGGCGGTCTATGCTGATTGGTCAGAAGTGCAGATCCCGATCCGCCTCAGCCACCAGATTTACTTCTACAACCACCAGCCCCAGGCCGGCAGTACGGTCTTTGGACGCTATATGGACATCACTTACAACCAAGAATTCCAGCCCCAGATACTGTATCAGTACGAGTGGGTCAATCCGCATCCGGAGAAGGAGATCAAGTTGATCAAACTGGCCAACCCGCACCAGTTCGATTTCGATACCAGAGTGTTCGCCATCTCCGGGCGTCTGCCCGCCAGTTTCTGATTGCATTACCATTACCCAGCCAAACCCGCCCGCAACCACCCTCCGGAGTATTTTATGCTATGTGCCGTTCTGCTGTCCTTAATGTCCTGCCTGGCACTCGCCGCCACCGCCTGGGCCACACCTGCGGACAGCTCTTTTGAGGACCCTGCCCTGCCGGGTTTCCGGTTCAGCTACCGCCAAGGCGGTGGCAAGAGCAAGGTCCAGCCCGGCCGGCTTGAGCTGCGCCAGGATTTTCGTCAGGCTCGCAGCGGCAAGTATTCGCTGTCCAGCATCAGTGAATTCTCTGACGGCTTGACTGCGACCAGCATGGTCGGCTTTGCGCCCGTCAGCGGTGCGCAGTATTCTTTCTCGGTCTCGTACTTCATCAATTCTTTCCAGCCTGGCGCCCGTGTCTCTGGCCGGGTGACGTGTGCCGATGGTGCGAACAATGTCCTGCGCCACTTCTTCCCCACCGGGGTTTTAAGCACTGGGGTCTGGAACACCATGAAGTACGAGTTCGTGCCGCCGCAGGGCACCGCCCAGGTCCACCTGACCTTCTGGCTCAGCGGTGCTATGCAGGCCTGGATCGATGACTTCACTTGCCAGAAGATCGAGCACGTCCAGGCAGCCGCCCAGACCAAGGCCGGCCTCCTGCTCAGCAATGACCAGATGGTTCTGTGGCAGGAGGCGCCATACTTCAAGATTCCCGCGGCCGGAGTGCCGGCCGGTGCTCAGACTCAGAGCGAAATCTCTCTGAGCGCGGCCGCCAATGAGCACGAGCCGTTCCAGCTGGTGGTTACTCCGAAACGGAACTTCGCCCCTCTGTCCCTGCAGTTCAGCGATCTGCAGGGGCCCGCCGGAACCATCCCGGCCGGGCAGATTGCCTATAAGATTCTCGGCTATGTCGAACTGCAGAACCCCGATGACAGCACCGTCAAAGGACTCAACAGCGACCCGCTTCTTCCGGAGCAGGAAAAAGCCGCGACTCCCGAGCAGAACCTGCCGTTCTATGTGACCGTGCGGGTGCCGCCGGAGCAGCCCGCCGGCTGGTACCAGGGTCAGATCAGCCTGCTCGAGGACGGGAAGGCTGTGGCCACCGCCCAGCTGAAAGTCCGGGTCCGCGCCTTCGCTTTGCCCGCGCAGCCGTTCCTGCACAATCACCTCAGCGGGCGCCCCAACAAGGATTATCAGCAACTCGATCCGCGCAGCTGGGAGGAGGTAACCGCTGACTTCTGTCAAATCAGAGCCTCGCTGCGCATTTACGACACCATGTCGCCCCTGCCGGCCAAGCCGGAATGCCAGATTCAGGATGGCGTGCTGACCATTACCGACTGGACGAAATTTGATGCCTCGGTGGAGCTGCTCCGCTCCGAATACGGTCTGCGGGCCTCGCGTTTCCCATTCTCACTGTTGGGTGACAACAGCGGCTGGTTCCACGAACCGCCGCAATTCCTGAAACATGAGCTGTTCACCGGCGACCGCCCTGGCCTGCGCTATCTGGCAGAGTACTGCCGTCAGTTCGACCAGCATGTCCGGGAACGATTCCCCGGTTATCCTTTCGTGGTGCATATGTATGACGAACCGCCTCAGAAGGTCCTGGCCGAAGTCAAGCTGCTGTTCCAGACGATCAAGGAGAGTGCTCCCAGCCTGATCATGACCACGACCAAAGCCGTGGCCGAGGGCTTTGATTTCGTCGACCGCTGGATTGTCCCGCTCAGTCCCGGCCATCATCAGCCGGAACTCGAGCAGGCCGCCCGCGCCGCCGGCAAGGAAATCTGGTTCTACAACTGGTCGGGATACCTCGGAGCCCATAACTATATCAATAACCGCATCTTCCCGTGGATGACCTATCTGGCCCAAGGTACCGGAACCCTGCTCTGGAACTCGATGCATACTCCCCCCGGTGTCAATCCCTGGACCGGACTGGAGAAAACTTATGGCGGCGGTGCAGCCACCATCCTCTATCCGCCGCGACAGCCGGGCGAGGGGATTCTCCTCTCACTGCGGGCCATGCAACGACGCGAGGCTACCGACGACTTCGATTATTTCTGCCTCCTGGAAAACCAAATCAACCGCCTCTTCCCCGGAGTGGGGCGCCGGCGGGTTACGGAAATCCTAGGCGAGCTGTTCTCGAAACCGCCGTTTGAATTCAGCAAGGACGCTAATCTGCTGTACGCCTTGCGCAACCGCGTGGGCGATGAAATCGAGGCTCTGGCCCAGCAGCCAGCCGCGGTAGTGGTCTCCCAGCCGCCGGAGAATGCCCTGACCGAGCAGAACCAGATCAGCTTTACGGCTTACGGACCGTCGGGCGCGACCGTCTCCCTGGAGGGCCGCGTGCAGGGGCAAATCGGCTCGGACGGGCGTTTGCAATTCAACTGCCAGCTGCCGCATCTGGGCCGGAATGTGCTGTCCCTGAGCGTCAGCCAGGATGGCCGCGAGGTGCAGTTCCAGCGCACCTATTCTCTGCAGGAAGACCCGCAGTTGGCTGAGCTGCGCACCCTGCTGGCTCAAGCCGAAGAAAAGCAACTCGATACTACGGCGGCGAAGAATTTCCTGGCCGCCGTGGGGGGTGACAATCCTTATGGCGAAGCGCAGCGGCAGCAGGCCGCACAGGAGATATCCAGTCTCCGTCAGGCCATTGTGGCCCAGGAAGTGACCAAGACCCAGACCTTCCCCAATGCGCTGGCCCAGGCGCTCTTCAATCGCGCCGGTGCTGCCTATCAGCGCCGCCAGTTCAACCGGGCCGGTTATTATCTGACACTGTCCCGCAACGCGGCTGCTGCCGGGTCTTTTACCGGCCACCAGGTCCAGCTGCTGCCGGCGGAGTACAGCGATTATCCCGGCTTCCTGCTGTCCAATGGCCGCCTCGCGGTCACCCTGCTGGAGGCCGGCGGGCGTATCATCTCTTACCAGGTCGACGGGGTGGAATGTCTGCTGCCTGGCAGCTTCGAGAGTGGCCTGACTCTGGAGGAACGGGCCAGTCAGAAGGTCAGCAAGGAGATGGTAACCCGCCTGAAAGGGCTGGGCGGATTTGAAGACGCGGGCGGATACGCGTACCTCTGGCCAGTGTCATTCGTGGACTGGGATGTCGATTTCGTGGAAATCAAGCCCGCCCGGGCCGCAATCGCCTTCTCTACCCTGATCCCGGACACGCCGTACCTGCTGCGCCGCACAGTCTCTCTGAGCGCAGACTCCCTCGACCTGCATTGCGACTATGAAATCAAAAACACCCTCAGTCCGGAATACGCCTCCGAGGACCCGGAGCATTTCCAGTTCCCTTGGCGCGGGCGCTTCATGCCCGGTATCGGGCAAGGCGCCAATGCGCCTGAGAATGACCGCCTGGTGGTGCCGCTGCTCGATACCGAGGAGCCCCTGCAGGAGCCCCATTTCACCGCCGCAAAGCCAGCATTCTACTCCCTGAAATCCCGAAAACTCAAGGAGAATTTTTTCGGTGCCTACGATCCGTCCTTGCGGACCGGCCTGGCGATGCTGGGTGATACGAACCTGAGCCACCTGTATATGTGGTTCAATTCCAAGGTTGATAAGAACGGCAAAGGGGGAGTCTATACTCTGGAGTTCCTGCGATCTTTCCGGGGCAAGAGCCATGCTGATCCGTATCCCAACAGCCCCTTTACCATCAAGGCCGGGGAGAGCTTCAATTTCTCGTTCATTATCCGGGGCATCACCAACTGCAGCAGCGATGAGCAGTTCCTGCAACAGTGCCAACGTTAGCAGGCAGACGATAAGTGGCCGCCGGCAGGCATAGCCGCCGCCGCGGCAGGACCCACCACCCTCCCCGGGGAAATTCCGGCTGTACTTGCCCCGGGGGGCTTCAAGTGGTACATTATTGCCGCAGGCGACCTGAATCCGTTCTGCCGCCAAGGTGTGTCACACTGTCTGTGAGAATAGATCCGCCATGCAATTGAATGTCAGCCAAAATCTGAATACCAGCCAGCGCCAGGAATTGACCATGGCGCCCCAGCAAATCCAGGCCTTGGCCATTCTCCAGGCCGATGTGCAGGAACTGGAACAGCGTGTCGCCCAGGAGGTGGCCATCAACCCGTTGCTGGAATTCGTCGCCCCGGGCCAGGAGGTCCTCGAAGCTGATTTGCAGGCCGGTGACAGCCGCTCCCCGGAAGAAATCACCGAGGACCTGCGGGCGCAGGTGATTGAGGGTGATGAGAGCCTGGGCGAGGCCTTGCAGGAGGATTTCAGCGAGCTGTATCTCGATAATTATCTCGGCGATATTTCTCGCCGCAGTCCGGATGCCGATGCCGAGGAACGCCGCAAGCATTTCTTCGATTCGGCGGTGGCGGAGACCAGCCTGCAGGATTATCTGGAAGCACAAATCCGCGAAGTTGTTGCTGGCGACCAGCAGCTGTTCGCCCTCTGCCTGGAGGTGGTCGGGAATCTCGATGACGCCGGCTACCTCCACAGCAGCGCGGCCGAGATGGCCCGGCAGCTGGAACAACCGCAGGAGGAAATTGCCAAAGCCATCACATTGCTGCAGTCCCTGGAACCGGCCGGACTGGCCGCCCGCGATCTGCGCGAATGTTTGTTGCTGCAGCTGGAACGCAACGGCGAGAAGGGCAGCATCGCCTGGGATATCGTCGAGTGCCACCTGGAGGACCTGGCCCGCAACCGCCTGCCGCAGATTGCCAAAGCGGTGGATGCCGAGTTGGATGAAGTCAAGGAGGCCCAGGCCCGTATTCAGCAGCTCTCCCCCAAGCCCGGCCTGGCGCTGTCCTCAGCCACTGCACCGGTGATCATCCCGGATGTCTATATTGAAAAAAATGCCGATGGGCAATGGACAGTGCGTCTGAATCACGAGGTCATTCCCAAAGTGGCGATCAACCAGCAGTATCTCGACCAGCTTAATGATCCCGCCCTGCCAGCTGCAGACCGGAATTTCCTGCGGGACAAACAGCAGGCCGCCAGCCAGCTGCTCTGGGCCATCGATCAGCGTCAGAACACCTTGGAGAAAATCGCCATCCTGCTGGTGAATTTCCAGCGCGAATTCCTGGAGCAGGGCGACAGCCGCCTGCGACCGCTGGTCATGGCCACCCTGGCGGACACTCTGGGATTGCACGAAGCCACCATCAGCCGGGCCATCGCCAACAAGTACGTCGCAACCCCGATGGGAGTCTTTCCCATCAAGCACTTCTTTACCACCGGGTACAGCAAAGCAGACAGCGGTGAGGAGCTCTCCAGCCGGGCCGTGCGCCGGAAAATCGCGGCCCTGATTCAGCAGGAGGACCCGCATAAGCCGCTGTCCGACCAGAAGATTTCCCAGCTGCTGCAGGAAGAGGGGCTGACCGTGGCCCGGCGCACCGTGGCCAAATATCGCGAGGAGGAGAATATCCCCGCCGCCAGTCTGCGCAAGCAGCACTGAAGGATACCTGGCAGCGCGTTCGTCAGTATTGCCCCACAAGGAGACACAATGGAAAAACGGCCGAATATTATTCTTATTACTACCGACCAGCAGCGCAGTGATTCTCTGGGCATTAACGGCAACAGCATGGTCCGCAGTCCGAATCTCGATGCTCTGGCTCGGGAAGGGGTGCATTTCGCCAATGCTTTTGTGCAGAATACCGTCTGCGTCCCCAGTCGGGCTTGCCTGCAGACCGGTCGCTATACGCATCAGCATGGTGTCACCTATATGGAGTCGGTGGTCGACGATACGCCCGGCCTGCCTGAGCACGAGAAAACCTTTATGGAAATGCTGCAGGAAAACGGCTATTACACCGGCGCTACCGGGAAAATCCACATGTATCCCGCGAAGGGCTTCGACTGGCAGCAGCTCTGCGGCGGCAAGGGCCATCGCTGGCTGCAGGCCCAGGGGTCATCGCTGGGCCCCGGGCCGCTGGGCGAGGTCTATGCAGCCTGGCTGGAGAAGAAGCGGCCCGGAGCCTACGAACAAATCTATGCCGCCCGCCGGGCCACGGAGCATTATCTTGATACCGGAGTGATGGATATCCCGCTCAGCAATGATGAGTACGTCGAGAGCTGGATTGCGGAAGAATCCGAGGGCTTCATCCGCCGCCAGGCCCAGCAGGAACAACCGTTCTTCTTGTGGTGCGGATTCTGTGGCCCGCATGGCCCGATGGACCCCCCCGAGCCATACCGCAGCATGTATGCGCCCGAGAACGTCCCCCTGCCCTTGGAGGTGGATGGCTGTCCTTCCTGGCGGGAGAAGTGGTCAGAGCCGTTGATGCGCAAGGCTATAGCTTACTACTACGGTATGGTCACCTGCATTGATGACCATGTCGGACAGCTGGTCAGGACCCTGAAGGAGCTCGATATCTACCAGGATACCCTGATACTTTTCGTCAGCGATCATGGCGAAATGCTGGGTGATCGCGGCCGTCTGGGGAAGGGCGTATTCTACGACAGTGTTATGCGGGTGCCGATGCTGATCAAGCCGCCCGCCCGCATCAGGCATCTACCCCGGACCTTTACTGGCCAGGTCGAAGCGATGTCGGTCGCACCGACCATCCTGCAGTGCGCCGGCATCGCGGTGCCGGAGAATGTGTCTGCCACTTCGCTGCTGCCGCAGATTACCGGCGCAAGCTCAGACGGCGCCGAGATGGTCTTCTCGGAATTTGTCTCCAACGACAAATCTGAGGTCAGCAAATGCGTGCGCACGGATGACTACAAGTACATCCTGTTCTTCAATGACGGACGCCAGGAATTCTATAATTTGCAGAATGACCCGCTGGAAAAGGACAATCTTGCTCTGGCTGGCCGCGAGCGGGAGAAAATGCTGTCGTTGCGAGATGCGTTGTTCTTCTGGCTGGCCAGAACTGAATGGTGTCGCAGCTACTGACCGGACCCAGGGCACTGCCCCGCCTTTAACCCCGGAAGGAACAATCTTGCCGATGTTAACTGGAAAGACCATCGCTGTCATTGATGACGAGGCCGCTATCTGCTTCGCTCTGCAGCGCTTCTTTGCCAAACGCGGCGCCAGGGTCCTGACCGCTGGCAACTGGGAGCAGGGACGGCAGTACTGTGCCCAGGCCGACCTGCTGTTCCTGGATGTGCAGCTGGGGCAGCACAACGGCTTGGAGCTGCTGCCGGAAATCAGAAGCAGCTGGCCCGACCTGGCAGTGGTGGTTATCACTGCCTACGGCTCCTTGTAAATGGTGGAGCGGGCGATGTAGAACGGCGCCTTCGAATATGTCACCAAGCCGCTGGACATGCATAAGATCGAACTGCTGGTCCGGCAGGCGCTGGCTGCCAGGCCGGACACCCTGCCGGCAGCGCCGGATACTGCGGATTATTACGGTTTTGTCGGCAATTCTGCGCCGATGCAGCATCTGCTCCTCCAGCTGCTGCGGGTCGCCGCCCAGGATGTTCCGACTTTGATAAACGGCGAAACCGGTACCGGCAAGGAGCTGGCGGCGCGTCTGCTGCACCAGAAGAGCCGGCGGGCCAAGGGGCCCTTTGTCACGGTCAATTGCGGCGCTCTGCCGGAGAATCTGATTGAGAGCGAACTTTTCGGGTACTGTAAAGGCACTTTCACCGGCGCCGTGCAGGACAAGGTCGGTCTCTGTGAAGCTGCTGACCGGGGCATACTGTTCCTGGATGAAATCGGCGAACTGCCGTTGCCGGCTCAGGTGAAGCTGCTGCGTTTCCTGGACCAGGGCCGGATCGAGCGCCTGGGTGCGGTCCGGCCGGTGGAGGTCGATGTGCGGGTGATCGCCGCTACCAACCGGGATTTGGCCGAGGCAGTCAAAGAGGGACGCTTTCGTGCTGATTTGTTTTATCGCATCGCGGTGCTGCAGGTGGAGATGCCACCCCTGCGGGAACACCGGCAGGATATCATCCCCCTGGCCAAGTACTGGCTGGAGAAACTGCCCCTGCCGGAACGGCGGGGGCTCAGCCCGGCTGCGGCAGAATGGCTGCAGTCCTGGTCCTGGCCGGGCAATGTCCGGGAACTGCGCAATGTGGTCCTGCAGGCGGCGCTGGCCGCTCAAGGCGGGGACATTCTGCCCGAACACCTCCCGGATGGCATCCCGGCCGGAGCAGAAAGCGCCCCCCCCGGGTCTAGCGCCGAGCTGCAGCGCTATGTCGAAGCCTTGTCACTGACCGGAACGGATTGCCTGGCCCAGGCTACGGCGCAGCTGCAGCGGGCGCTGGTGCGGCGGGCCTTACGGGAATGCGACGGCAATCAGAGCGCCGCCGCCGCCAAGCTGGGCATACACCGCAATTCCCTGCGCCGGATCCTGGAATGAGCCAGTGCGGCCGCGGGCCCGCGGCAGAACAATTTCAGAACTGCGGCTGCGTTTATTGCTGCAGTCAGCCGTCATCCGCATAGTCACGGGGAGCCGCAGTGGAGTACACCTCGAACACCAGCTTGTCGCATGCCATCCTGGCGGTGATTGTCGCAGCACTGCTGCTGGGGTTGTTTTTTGCCCCGTCGCTGCCGCCGGCGGCGATGGAACCGCCGGCGCCGGAGCAGGCTGAACCCGTTGTGGAACTGCGCGCGCAGCTGACAGCACTTCCCCCTCACGCGGCAGCCGGTGCAACGGTGGCGCCTGCCCCGCTCCCTGATGGCGATGGGCCGGCGCTGACTTTTCTGGCTGCGAGCAATGAGGATTACCAGCAGCTGCTCCAATGGCTGCAGGAACAGCAGTTGCTGGCGCGCAGCCTGGCGGTTCTGCCACAGCTGCGGAGCCTGAAAATCCGCCTAAGCGAGAGTGAATTGCAGCGTTTGTTGCAGGATAACCAGCACATTACCTATGCCGCCGACAGCCGTCTGTATTTGCCGGACCGGCCCGAGGATCGCCCCGAGTGGAATGGTTATGCCGGCCTGGCCTTCGGTCACCGCTACCTGGAATTCCTCGGTGTGGACAATGCCAATCCTGAACGCGGCGCCGGCTGCGTGGTCGCGTTGCTGGACACGCCCCTGGCCAGTCATACGTCTCTGA
>JAAYYJ010000321.1 GCA_012515455.1 Oligosphaeraceae bacterium | reverse complement strand
CCGTGCCCTTGATTCTACCGGTGGGGCCCACCCCACCAATTGGGGGGACCTCCAACCCTAATTTGGACGCGCGCGCGAGAGGGGCGCCGGAGGGGGGACAATCGGAGCAGTGCCATCACTGACTCGGAATGGTATGCCATCGCTGACTCAGAATGGTTTGCCATCACTGACTCAGAATGGTTTGCCATCACTGACTCAGAATGGTTTGCCATCACTAACGCGGAATGGTTAAGGTGCTGAAGATTCGGGCTGGAAAAAAACTTAGCCATCGTGGTTGGGTTGGTCAAGCACCCGGTAGTGCTCTTGCAGGGTGCGGCGTTGCCAGCGTCAGAGCGGTTATGGGTCAATTTCAAGCCTGGACTACATACAGCAGTCTGAAAGAGCAAAAGTGCTCACCGCCAGATTTCGCACATTAACGCTTACGCTTAAGTAAAAACATATCCTGTGCCGGGAAAATAACAAGTCAGTGCCACAAACAACCCCGGCGGTGACTGCAAAGGATTGGCAAAAAAGCAACCGCCATGGAGCCACGAAAACAAGGGGAGGGAAGGAGAAAAACGTCCTTCTTCACTTGTTATTTAGGCAATATCGCATTATCTTCATCAATTCGTCAGTTCGTCCAGAGATGCGACTGTCGCAGTCAGATTAACGAATCATGGGACCGACAAATCGATGCTAGCAGAGCAGAAATTAGAAATATTGGCTCCGGCCGGAGGCCGCCCGGCCATGGAGGCGGCCGTGGCCGCCGGGGCAGATGCGGTGTATTTCGGATTGCAGAAGCTCAATGCCCGGCAGGGAGCGGTAAATTTTTCGGCTGAGTCTCTGCCGGACACGGTCGCGTACCTTCATTCCCAGCAGGTCAAAGCTTATCTCACCCTGAACATCACCCTGTCCCAACGTGAGCTCGGCCTGGCGGCCCGGACGTTGATGCTGGCCCAGCAGGCCGGGGTGGATGCGGTGCTGGTCTGCGACCCGGCTTTGCTGGAAATGCACACGTTCTTTCCCGGGCTGACTTTCCATTTCAGCACCCAGGCCGGCATCAGCAGCTCGGCCGGGATGCGGGCCGCACGGGCGCTGGGCCTGACCAGGGTGGTCCTGGCCCGGGAGCTTAGCGCGGTCGAGGTCCGTGCGGCTGCGGCAGTACCTGGCATTGAGACCGAG
Organism: Oligosphaeraceae bacterium; assembly: GCA_012515455.1. GTDB lineage: Bacteria > Verrucomicrobiota > Lentisphaeria > Oligosphaerales > Oligosphaeraceae > JAAZIZ01. The sequence goes on along the minus strand of JAAYYJ010000321.1, from coordinate 6,924 downwards.
GTGTTTGTGCAGGGAGCCTTGTGTTTCAGCTGCTCGGGGCGCTGTCTGTTGTCCAGCTGGGGCGGCGGACGCAGCGGCAATCGCGGTTCTTGCGCCAGTCCCTGCCGGGTGCTCTGGGAGTCCGCTGAGGGCGGGGCTCAGCGGCCGTTGTCGATGTACGATTTGTGCCTGGTGGAGTACCTTGAGCAATTGCGCGACAGCGGGGTGCGGTCGGTGAAAATTGAGGGACGTCTGAAGACGGCGTCCTGGGTGTCTGCGGCAGTGCGGTTGTACCGGCAGGCGTTGTCGGGAAAGCTGCCTGAGGACGAGCTGCGCCGGCAGTCATCGGCCCTGGGGGACTATACCGGACGACCGCTCACAGCAGGTTTTTTTGCCGGCGTCAGGCGTGAGATTACCGGTGAATCGGCCCGGCGCAATGTTCAAGAGCGGCCGTTGTCCCGGCCGGAAAGCGATGCGTCCTCCCAGCCGTGTTTGCGGATTGCGGTCAGCGAGGATGAGCGAGGCGGTACACTCTGGCATTTTACTTGGTCGGTCCGGCAGCACACTCTGCGCATTCCACCGCAGAAGATTGCCGTGCCGAAACGTGCAGTCGGGTTAAGTTTGATCCTGGGCCGCCTGGAAGAGGCGGCCCCAAAATCTGCCTTGCCGCTGCAGATCACCTGTCCGGCCGGCCTGGAGGAGAAACTGCTGCCGCGCCGCTGTGCTGCGGAGGTTCAAGCCGCTTGGGCAGAATTTCTGCGCCGCGGCCAGTCCGGCGGCAGCGCGACCGTGCGGACGACTTTGCCGGCGGAGCTCAATGCTTATCTGCAGCGTGAGGCGACAGTCTGCAGTTTGAACCGCCGCAGCCTGGGGGCTGTACCAGATACTGTTCGGCTGGGTCTGGAGGAACTCGCCTTGCTGGCAGATGCGCCGGACTGTTTGGGGAAACAGCAGCTGATACTGGCTTGTCACCCCCGCAATGCCGCCGGGGTGTCCGAGCTCTGTACGGCTGCGAAAACCTGGCGGGAGAATCTGCTGGCTTTATCGCTGCCGGCAGTGATCTATGAGGATGACATTGCGCTGATCCGCCCGCTGCTGGATTTCGCCCGCCAGGCCGCCATCACCATCGAGGTCAATTCGTGGGACACCTGGCAACTGGCCCGGGAGGCAGGCAACGACTGCGCTGCCGGCGCCGGACTGGCGGTTCTGAATGCCAGTGCCGCGCGCTTCCTGAGCCGGCAGGGCTGCCGCTACAGTACTATCAGCAGCGAAATTGATGCCGAGCAGCTGCAGGATTTATGTCAGCAGGCGGAGACTGCGTTGCTGCTCTGCGTCTTTGCCCGGCCGGCCTTGATGCAGACCAGAGTCGAGCTGCCGGCGGAATTCTCAGCCGAGCACCAGGCACGGTTGCAGGATAGCCGGGGGATCGCTCTGCGTCCGCGGCGGGAAGGTGCAGTGACGGTGTTGCGTCCGGAGGCCCCTTATGATTGGCGCGCATTGCGCAATCCGCAGGTCCGGGTTGCGTATCTGCAGGTGGATTTGTGCGGCTCAACTGCCCCGTACGAGGATTTGCGGGCGGTCAAAAGCGAGCCGTTTCTTTTCAATTATGAGCGGAAATTGCGTTAGCTTCGGGAACACCCCCGGAGTCAGCGGGTCAAAACGGCCAGCAGCAGCATACCGCGGGCACGAATTATTTACGGTTTCTGAGAGTGCAGAACGCACTGTCTCCGGCCCGGCGGCGGGATGAAACTGGTTCCTGGTTGCGGGTTGCTTTTCCCGCGGTGGTGCCGGTCCGGCAGGACACTGTTTGGCCGGACCGGAAATAGCGCTCTGAGGCTGTTTTTGCCCAGTGTTTTTTGGAGTGTCAAGCATGGAGAGGACAATGGCAGTGGATGTCAAACAGATTGGCGAGCGGGTCCGCCAGGAAGCCGTATTGCTGGAGAAAATCCGCTCTGAGATTGGGCGGGTCATTGTGGGTCAGGAGCGTCTGGTCGAGCGTCTGCTGCTGGCTCTGCTGTGCAACAACCATGTCTTGATTGAGGGTGTCCCCGGCCTGGCCAAGACCCTGACTGTGACTTCCCTGGCCAAGTGCATACAAGCCAGCTTCCACCGCATTCAGTTCACCCCTGATTTATTGCCGGCCGATGTGGTCGGCACCCTGATATACAACCCCAAAAGCGGCGAATTCAGCACCAAGAAGGGGCCGATTTTTGCCAACATCATCTTAGCGGATGAAATCAACCGTGCTCCGGCGAAGGTCCAGAGCGCCTTGCTGGAAGCCATGCAGGAGCGTCAGGTCACGGTCGGTGACGAGACGTTTGCCCTGGATGAGCCTTTTCTGGTGCTGGCGACGCAGAATCCGGTGGAGCAGGAGGGCACCTACCCGCTTCCGGAAGCGCAGGTGGATCGTTTCATGTTCAAACTGAAGGTCGAATATCCCAGCAAGGATGAGGAGCTGAAGATATTGCGCCGGATGGCCAATTCCCGTCCCCAGGTCGAGGTGTCCGCAATTTTGCAGGCGGCGGAAATCACCCGTCTGCGGTCATTGGCGGATGACATCTTCATGGACCCGAAGATTGAGGAGTATATCGTGAATCTGGTTGATGCGACCAGACATCCGGACCAGTACGGCCTGCCGGAGCTCTCCGAGCTGATTCATTATGGCGCGTCACCGCGGGCGACCATCTATCTGACCATGGCAGCCCGGGGGCAGGCACTGTTGGAAGGCCGCGGCTACGTCACGCCTCAGGATGTGAAATCGATAGCCATGGATGTGCTGCGGCATCGGGTGATTTTGACCTATGAGGCTGAGGCGGAGGAGAAGAGCCCTGAAGACGTCGTGCAGATGATTTTAAACAGTGTGAAGGTACCCTGAGCAGGCCTGGCCATGATTCCGAAAGAATTAGCAAAGAAGATCCGCTACTTGCAGATTCGCACCAGCAAGACTGTGAATGATGTGCTGGCGGGTGAATACAAGAGTGCGTTCCGGGGGGCAGGGATGGAATTTGACGAGGTGCGCGAGTACCAGCCCGGCGACGAGGTGCGCTCTATCGACTGGAATGTCACCGCCAGACAGGGCCGGCCCTTTGTCAAGCGTTTCCATGAGGAGCGTGAGCTGACGGTGATTTTTGTGGTCGATCTGTCAGCGTCTGGTGGATTCGGTTCAGGCGAGCGATCGAAGAATGACCTGGCCGCGGAGTTATGTGCGCTGTTGTCTTTTTCAGCGGTGAAGAGCAATGACAAGGTCGGGCTGATTCTGTTCACAGATCAGATTGAGCGTTTCATTCCTCCGGGCAAAGGTCTCAGCCATGCGATGCGGATCATCCGCGAAGTGCTGGGGTTCTCGCCGCAGGGTCGCCAGACGGATATCGCGGCGGCGCTGGATTTCCTGGGCAAGGTGGTGCGCAAGCGCGCGGTGGTGTTTTTGATTTCCGATTTTCTCAGCAGTGGTTATGAGAAGCCGTTGCGGATGCTCAGGCGCCGTCATGATCTGATTGCGGTCACGGTCAGCGATGTGCGGGAGCGTGTCCTGCCGGCGGTCGGGCTGCTGGAGCTCGAGGACGCGGAGACTGGCGAGTGCTGTCTTATTGATACGGGCAGTGGCAGGGTGCGGGAGGATTATTCCCGGCTGGCTGGCGAGCAGCAGAGCGCACTGCGGACGATGCTGCGTTCTGTGGGCGTAGACCAGCTGGATGTCGGGACCGAACGCGAATACCAGCACGCCCTGGCGGTGTTTTTCCGGCGCCGGGAGCGGTTGCGCAAATAACTGTGCCGGGGAATTGTGGGTAAGAGGTGACTGATGGCTGATTTGCAATTCGATTTGAGTGATGTGCCCTTGAAGGGACAAAAAAGGCCCAGAGGCAGCAACCCGTGGCTGGTTATTCTGCTGCTGTTGTTGTTATGTTCGCAGGCTGTGCTGCTGTATGCGGTGCTGTTGCGTCCGGGGGAGCAGCCAAGCGTGGCTCTGAGTGCGGAGCAGACACTGGAGTTGGCCCAGAAACTGGAGAATTTGGATTTGCCGCAGGAAGCGGTGGCGGTCTGGCAGCAGTACTTGGCGTTGACCCGCCCGGATGCTGAAAAAGCGGCCAAGCTCTGGTACCGGATGGGGATGGTACAGCAGGACGGGCGACTGTATTCAGAAGCCGTTGCCAGTTATGCCCGCTCGCAGGCATTGTGCAAGGTTGAGATTCTGGAACCGGAGATTGCCCGCCGGACCCAGGAGTGCCTGGAACAGCTCGGGCAGTTCTCGGCACTGCGCCGGGACATCCGCCAGCGCACGGATGTGAGCGCAGACGGCAGCAGCGCGGCGGATGCGCCAGAGGTACTGGCCGAGATCGGCGCCTGGAAGATTACCCGTGCGGATTATGAGCGGTCACTGGAGCGGCAGGTCGAGGCCACTTTGGGGATGCTCCCGCCAGGCAGCGACAACAGCGAAGGCAGTAAACGCCGTCAGGCGATGCTGCAGAAGCTAAATGACCCGAAAAATTTTGCTTCTCAGTTCCAGCAGTTTATGGTCGGTGAGCTTCTGTACCGTGAAGCACGGGAGCGTAAGCTGAATGAGCAGGCTCAATTTCAGTCTTTTATGCGTTTGTCCGAGCGTCGTTATTTGGAGCAGAGTCTGTTGCATACCCTGCCGCTGCCGGCCGTAAGCGATGCTGAGATGCAGTTTTATTATGAGAAGCACGCTGCGGAGTTTCAGCAGGAGGGCGGTGCTGCGAAGCCGTTCAGCGAAGTCCGGGAACAGGTCCGGCAGACACTGTTGCAGCAGAAGCGTCAGGAGAGCCAGCAGCAGTTCATTGCGTCCCTGATTGACAAATACGACGTGGTATACCATACGGACCGTCTGCCGGAGGCACCGGAAACACCGGCCGAAGAACCGTAATCTCGGCAGTGAGCTGATATCACGATCCCAGCGCAAAATGTTCAACTACCGACAACTAATACTCTTAAGCGTCTGCTGTGGTCTGCTGCTGTCCTGTCGGCGGGAGGCTGAGTCTGCTGCTACGGCCGCGGCTGGTGACACGGCGCCGCTGCTCAAGGCCGAGGTGGTGCGCGGGCCGTTTGCTTTTCGCATCCAGGTGAATAAGGAAAAGATTGACCTCACCGAGACCTTCACGATGATTTTGACCGCGGAGGCGGAGGAGGGGTATGCATGCGAATTTCCCAAATTCGGCAGCGGCCTGGAATCATTTGGGATTGTTGACTACCACACCGCGCCCCCGCGCTTGAATGAACAGCAGAAGATGCTCTTCAGCCGGACTTACACCCTGGAACCGATGCTGTCAGAAAAGTACCAGGTCCCAGTTCAGAAGGTGATTTTTCAGGAACGCGGCGGGGAGGGGCGCCAGTACGAGCTGGAGACTGAGCCTTTTGACCTCGAAGTGGTGCAGCCTCCGCCGGATTTCTGGGATAAGCTGGAAATCGATGCTGAAACCGGCATAGAACCGCAGCAGCATTTGGGCCCGGAGCGCCGGCGCCTGGCGTGGCTGTACGCTGCCGCTGTGGCGGTGCTGCTGGTTGCGGGGGTGGTATTGCTGCTGTATTTGCGGCGGCGGCGCGGGCGGCAAGAAACAGTGCCGGTAATTCCACCGCACATCACCGCACTGCAGGCCTTGCAGGCCTTGATTGACGAAGATTTGCTGAAAAAGCAGCAGCTAAAGCTGTTCTACAACCGCATTTCCGGGATTTTGCGCACGTACATCGAAGAGCGTTTTCACTTGCGGGCGCCGGAGCAGACCACTGAGGAATTCCTGTCGGCCCTGGCGCTGGCCGACTCACTTATCCAGGAGCACAAGCTGCTGCTGCAGAATTTTCTGACTCACTGTGATTTAGTCAAGTTTGCGGCATACTCGCCGGCGGAGAAGGAGATTCAGAATACTTTTTCGGCCTGCAAGACCTTCATCAGCCAGACCATGCAGGAATGAGCTGCTGGCTGCAACTGCCTTTTCGGTTGTGTATGCAATGACCCTGAGTTTCTGCTGACCAAGACCATGTTTCGATTTGCGACACCATATGCATTGCTGTTGTTGCTGCTGCCTCTGCTGCTGTGGTTCTGGCGCCGCTGGCGTCAACGGCAGCGGGCTGCGGTAGGCTTTTCCAGTCTCCAGCAGGTACGCCGGACTGCGCGCTCCTGGCGTCTGCGTCTGTCCTGGCTGCCGGGCGGGTGCCTGCTGCTGTGCTGGTGTTGTCTCTGTCTGGCTTTGGCCCGTCCGCAGGCGGGGCGGGAGCAGATTCATGATGCCAGTCAGGGGATGGCGATTGAGATGGTCATCGATAAATCCACATCGATGAGCCAGGAGATGGAGTATGCGAACCAGCGCATGAACCGTTTGGAAGCCGTGAAGAAAGTTTTCGCCAGCTTTGTGTTCGGGGATGCCGGGAAGGATTTACGCGGCCGCAGCAGCGACTTGATTGGCATGATTACTTTTGCCCGCTACCCCGACACGGTCTGTCCGCTGACCCTCAGCCATGCTGCGTTGCGTCCGTTTCTGGAGTCGGTGCAGCTGGTCAATGTACGCAGCGAGGACGGCACGGCCATTGGTGATGCGCTGGCCCTGGCGGCCGCGCGGCTGCAGACGGCGGAGGAGACGCTGGCTGTACAGACGCGCAAGGACCCGAGTGCCTATCAGATCAAGAGCAAGATCATAATTTTGCTGACTGATGGAGAGAATAACTGCGGTCGGCGCAATATTGCTGAGGCAGCGGAGCTGGCCCGGAACTGGGGCATCAAGGTATATGCCATTGGCGTCAGCGGCGGCGAGGGAGTGGGAGTCATCAACACCCTGCTGGGAAGTTTCAAGATTCCGGGGCGGCAGCAGCAGTTCGACACCAGTGAGCTGGAGAGTCTGGCGGAAAAAACCGGGGGAATTTTTCGCCTGGCCACTGATTCTGAGAGTCTGCTCGCCATCTACCAGGAAATCGACCGCCTGGAACGCAGCGAAGTGG
>JAAYYJ010000320.1 GCA_012515455.1 Oligosphaeraceae bacterium | reverse complement strand
GAGGCGAACCGAAGGACGGCATCGAGGTCCAACCGGTATGACCGCCGGCCTGCAGCTTCTCCGGCACCAGGGCGGCCATTTCCGTGAGCTTCTGATGCGCCTCCAGCAGACCGCCGAGCTTCCAGTAGGTGAGAGTGATGAGCAGCACCATCCCGAACAGCATAATTGTGCCCTGCAGGGCATCGCTGTACATTACCCCTTTGAGCCCACCCATAATGACATACAGCGCCATAATGGTGGAAAACACGAACAGCGCAGTCTCGTAATTGATGTGCAGTTGCTGTGACAGGTATTTGGCCGCACCGATCAGTACCGCTGACGCATACAACGGCATTACCAGCAAAATCAGGGCTGCGGCAAAGCCTTGGATGAACCGCGACTGGAAGCGCCGACCCAGCATTTCCGGGAAGGTATGGGCATCAAGGCGCAGGCCCATCTTGCGCGTCCGCCCCCCGAACAACACGAAGGCCAGGAAAATGCCGAAGAAAATGTTCATCACTGTCAGCCACAACAACCCCATGCCGAAGACCCCGGCAGCACCGCCAAAGCCGACAATCGCAGAGGTGCTGATGAAGGTCGCACCATAAGACATGGCCATCACGTACGGATGCGTTTTGCGACCCGCCAGCAGATAATCTGTCGTGCCGCGAGTGGTACGGTAACCGAGATACCCAAGATAGCTGATCGCAAATAAATAGATCAGGACCCAAATCGTCATCCAGAAAAGCGACATAATCAGCTCCTTGAGTTACAATTTTTCCTCGACCGCAGTCTCTTGCTGACTCCAATGCTCAACTTTAGCCGGAGGCTCCTCGTCACGATCGTCCTGGTTCCAGCGGCTCAGACCCCAAAATACACAAAGCGCCGCACTGCCCAAGGATAGAACAAAGGCCAACAATACCCACAAATCGGGAATGTTCAACATCCTGCGCTCTCCTGATGATGGTCATGACTCGAACAAGGACAACTATAACACCAAAGCAAAAAATAACCCGGGACGGAATAATTGCAACCGCAGATACTCTTTTTTTATGACAAAATGATTGATTCTGTCATTTTGCTGCGGGGCCGGGGGGAATTTCTGTTGTCCTGGTTTTCCTGTCGTCCTGTTTTCAGGGTATTCGGGGTTAGCTTTGCGAGGAATTTTTGCCCCAGGTTTCGCGCATTTTCAGGGCGTGTTTGGCACTGATTGCGGCGAAGATGGTCAGGGTGGCGAACACCGTCAGATAAGATTTTGGGGTATAGACTTGGACTGCGCCGTGTAGCTCGGGGGGGAAGATATTCAGCAGAAAACCGACCGTGTTGCCGAAGACTGCCACCGCCAGGAAAAAAGTAAAGTTCATGAGGCTGACCGCTGATCCGGTCAAATGGGGCGGGTTGGTCTCATTGAGCAGCGGGATAGTGATGGCTGACAGGCTGGCGGTCAGGGAAAACAGGCACAGTAGAACGGCCAGCCAGGGCGTCCTCAGCTCGAAGAAAACCAGCAGGGTAAGAGCAGCAAAAACGCTGATGCAGACCCATCCGGCCAGACGGCAGAAAATCTGCCGCCGGTTGCCGGTAAGCCTGCTGATAATGGCCATGCTCATCCCGGAGACTGCGGAGAATACACCCAGCAGTGAGATGATCCAAGCCGCAGTGCTGGCTTCCAGGCGGCAGAAGTCTTCGAGGAATTTCTTGCCGATGACGGTCTGAATCACGTAGTACAGCCCGAAATTGAGGCCGCTGAAAATACACAGGTCGCGGTTGTGCTGGTTCTGCAGCACCGCTTTGAGGGGTGTCAGATTTAAGGGTACCGGGTTGATTTGGGGCAGCTTCAAGGTGAGGTTCAGGAGGCCGAACAAGACGTAGAAGAGCACTGCTGTCGCTCCCAGCAGCAGCAGCAGCGGCCGGAAGCCGATTGCCTCTACGCCGGCAACCAGCGGTGCGCTAGCCATAATACCGCCGGCATATCCGCACATAATGACGCAGGAGATCATAATGGTGTAATTGCCGGGGAAAGCCCGCATCGTCTCCTTGATCAGGCTCAGGTAAATGGCGCTGGCCCCCAGGCCGGTAAGAGCCCGGCTCAGGTACAGCATGGGTAATGAGTGTGACAGGGGGAACAGCACTGACCCGAGGCAGAAGAACAGCCCGCCAGCCAGTATGACCCGCCGCCCCCCGTAGCGGTCCACCAGCAACCCGGTGGCCAGCTGATTGATGGCGTATACATACATGAAGACCGCCCCGAAGGCGGTGATGTAGGGTGCGGATACCTGCAGCTCCGCCTGCAGGATGTCGAAAACCGCGCCAGGAATGGCAGCCCGCTGCAGATTGGCCAAAAAATATAGTATGGTCCCGCAGGCCAGCATCGCCCAGAGACGATAGCTGCCGGCGGGGGCAGATTGCTCGTTTGACTGCATTTTTTCCTCTGTCTGTTGCCGCCCGAAACGGTGTCGAGCAAGGTCGGGCTCAGGACAAAATCTCCCAGCATAATTCAGTGCCGTCCAGCCGGGCTTGCAGCAGCCCGGCTTCGGAGCCGAAGGCCGCAGCGCCATCCGCAGCATAGGGATTATAGGGGAAGACCGGCCAGCGGAATTCGGTTCCCGGAGGCAGCCGCAGCCGGCCGCCGGGCAATTCCAGGTCCTGCCCCAGCTCCGGCGCGTGCCAGCAGACCGGCCGATCGAGCGAGAGCTCGATTTCCTCGCCCGAGGACCGGCGGAGGCGCTGCCCTGCTTTGAGCTGGATGACAAACTGTTGTAAAGCGGTGCCATTACTGGCCGAGCTGCGAAGGGTTACCTTGTCCGCGCTCATCTGGCAGGACAGGGTGCAGCAGACCTGACCGTAGTACAGGGCCAGCCCGGAGCCATCGGGCAGCAGCTCCGACCGGTCCGGAAGATAGCGCCCGGAAGCTACGAAATTGGAGTACTCCGGCTGGTCTTTGGAATTGCCCCCGCCGAACAGCAGGCCGTGACCTGCCCGCCAAAGCGAGAAAAAAGACTGCCGGTCCTGACCCCAGCGGCTGTGCACCGGCGGAGACAGGTAGGCGCTCAGACAGGCAAACCAGGGACCATGGTGCAAGACTGCGGCCTGGCCCGCAAAATCGACTTTAAATGCCTCCTGGTCGAGAAGGATCGGAGCACTCGCGGCCGCGCTCCAGTGCACGATATTGCTGGCGATGGCGCCGCCCTGATAGCTGGAGAAATCGCGTTCGGCCTGCAGCTGCCCGGCCAGCAGTGTTGCCAGGCGCCGGCCCTTGGCAGTGCAGTACAAACCCGGCCAGCCCAGCAGGCACAGATGCCGGCTGTATTTGCACCGCCCGTCGATGGTCTCGACCAGCGTGCCGTCGGGATAACAGAAGTGCTGGTGGAATTCAGCCGCGCGTTCCAAGGCCGGCAGTACGGCCTCGTCGCCGGAGTAGAGGTAATACAGTCCCAGGGCATGGACATAGACGCCGTTGTACAGGGTGCTGGGGCCGCCGTGCTCGGGCCAGTATCCATCCCCGTGTTGGGCGGCAGCGACGGCCCGGCACTCAGCCTGGCCGGCGGCCTGCCAGGCCGGGCGCTGGAAAATCTGCCCGGCCCGCCAGCAGCTCATGCCTTTCCAGGCTGGGATGTTGTGCAGGGGCAAGCTGCTGATTTCCTTGGCTTGGCCGTCATGGGCCAGAGTAAGGCCTGTGGACCATTGCTGCTGGCGCTCTGGCCCCAGTTCCGCCAGCAGGAGCTGATAGGTCTCCAACCAGGCGTAATTCGTCCAGGGCATGTATATGAACCCCCAGCGGCTGCCATCGGTTTTCAGGAACTCGACTTTGCCATCAGGCTGCTGAAAATCGCGGATGGCATCGCCGCCGCGCAGAGCCATCTGCAGGATGGCCGGATCGCGGTAGAATGCAGTGCCCGGGGTCTGATACAGCAGAGCCAGGGGATAGATGATATCCTGGTTCACGACACACCAGCCGATGTCCTCCGGACGGGCGCCCGGCGCCGGCGGGTTGTCGGGTTTTTTGCGGAAACGTCCGCTGTCGGCATCGAAGCCGGCGAGGTCTTTTTTGATCGCCTGAGCCAGAGTGGTGAGCATTTGTGCAGGGTAAGACATCGTTTTCTCCAGGTCGCGAAAACATGGTTCAGGTGCAAATTCAGACTGCCTTGCACCGATGATAGTTGTCACTGTCCCAAAGTTTGGTTGATGTGCGGAATTTTGTGATAGGCCAATATGTCTCGCCCTTACAGGGCTACCGGTTTGGGGGACTTCCCTACCCAGGGCGGTGCAGCCCTGCGGGCCGCTTGCCCTGGGCTGGTATTTCGCAGCCCTTCAGGCTGCTGGTACTGGCGAAAAACCCAACGGTGCGTGACATGCCCAGCCCAGGGCAACGCCCTGGGCTGGAGATGCCTCCCATCAGTCCAAGCCCTGAAAGGGCGCGTGACATACGATAATGTGCCCAGCCCAAACCAGGACTACTTCTGACGATCGGAAAGTTTACCAGTCATCGTCACAACATTTCGCACATTATCATTATTTTGGGTCTGAATCAGGATTTTATAGAGAAAAATCCGCTTCTTCATGTTCTTCAAAGTGGAGCCTGGCGCTTATCAAAAATGGCGCCGATTTTAATTATCATTCACAGTGAGTGATGGCACTCTGCCATCGTTTGCCATTGGCTGCCATCGTATGCCATTGGCTGCCATCGTATGCCATTGTCTGCCATTGTATGCCATCGTATGCCATTGTCTGCCATTGGCTGCCATCGTATGCCATTGGCTGCTATAAGGCTGCCATCGTATTCCGTTGTCTGCCATCGTATGTCATTGACTGCCATCGTATTCCGTTGTCTGCCATCGTATGTCATTGACTGCCATCGTATGCCATTGTCTGCCATCGTATGTCATTGACTGCCATCGTATGTCATTGACTGCCATCGTATGTCATTGACTGCCATCTGCTGTCATCGGCTCCCCCTCGCGCGCGCGTCCTAATTAGGGTTGGGGGTCCCCCCAATCGGTGGGGTGGGACCCACCGCTAGAATCAAGGGCACGG
>JAAYYJ010000036.1 GCA_012515455.1 Oligosphaeraceae bacterium | reverse complement strand
TGCATGCGTATCTGCAATGCTGCTACCAGCAGGGTTATCTGCGCGAACCGCAGCCACGGCCCGTTGCAGAATGGTGGCGGAAGCCCATCTATTGCACTTGGCATGATCAGGTCGCGCTGGCCTATAAGAACAGCACCGATTATACCCAGCCGAATCTCTCCCCACCGCAGGATTTCTGCACCCAGAAATATACTGATGAGTGGCTCGATATTCTGGAGAGGAACAACTGCCGTCCCGGGACGGTCATTCTAGACGCCAAATGGCAGCGTTGCATGAATGATGCCGACCCCGACCCCGATAAATGGCCCGATTTCCGCCGCTGGGTGGAGCATTGCCACCGGCGCGGGATTCGGGTTTTTCTCTGGAACGCCGCCTGGGACAAGGATGGTCTGCCGGATGCTGAATGCATAACCCGGGATGGGCGGCCGATTGCCGCCGATATTACCAATCCGCAATACGAACGGCGCTTCCGGGAGATGATCCGGCGCTACTTCTCCGATGCTCCGGACAGCCTGAATGCTGACGGTCTCAAGCTTGACGGTCTGCTCGGACTGCCCACTGGCCGCGGGCTGGAGAACCACGCCGGTCTCTGGGGACTGGAGTTGCAGCGATACTACCTGCAGGTGCTTTATTCCGAAGCTAAGAAGCACAATAAATCAGTCTGCATCAGCACTTATATAGCGAATCCCTACCTGGCGGACTGCTGCGATATGGTCCGCATCGCCGATATGTACACCCACCGTCTGACGACCGAGCAGACCATGCTGCACCGGGCTGAAATTTATCAACAGACTATGCCACATACCTTGATCGACACCGACGGGCAGTTCGGCCATCACATCTTTGATGATTATCGGAGACAACTGCAGATCCAGGCCGATATCGGCATACCATGTATCTACAACGCCCAATGGCTGCGCCGCTCACGGATGTATCAGCCGAGTGTCTTTGCCCCTCTGACGAAACAAGACTACCGTGAGATTGAGCGGGTCTTCCAACAATATCAGGCCGGACTGGAAAACCGGCAGCAACCATAGAATATCCGGAATGCCGGTGAAAAAAGGAACAAACATGATTCACGTTGTGGCACGAATGGAAATCAAGGAAGGGCAGCTGGAGTCATTTCTCGCCCTGTTGCAGGACTTGGTCCCCACAGTTCGAGCTGAGGATGGCTGCATCCGGTATGAAGTCTGCCTGGACGCCAAGGTCGCTATCGGTGCCCCCCCCAATCCTCAGGCTCTGACCATCCTGGAGACCTGGGAGAGCCCCGAGCACCTGGCCGCACACTTGGCTAGCCCGCACATGGCGGCTTTCCGGAACGCCGCTGCCGGCCGGCGGGAGAATGCGACCGTCACGGTGCTGGACCCGAAGCTCTGATCCGGAATCCCCAAAAAACTGGCGCCCTTACGACAAGCGGCTTGGTAAGGTCGCAGCCGGGAAAACTGGCGTGGCCAAAAGTGCTCTGCGGGAGTCAAGCGGAAGCGCCGCTCAGACCTCGCCTCGTCACTGCCAGCCTGTTGGCATAAAAACAGCCCCTGTCCTATCCAAAAACTTATGATTGGTTGTTATTTCTGTCTGGCTAGGGGAACCTTTCCGGACAGAATAAAATCAACCTGGTCTGAGTTTTCAGTTAGCAGGGCTTTTTAGGCCGATTCCGGCCTGGATTCGGCATCGAAAACGGGCGCGGCAGGGGCTGTGCGGGGCAATCACGAGCCAAAGAGTTGGCAGGTGTTTTGGGAACAGTCAAATTTTACACCATGGATGAAAGTTCCCCTGCCCTGACCGGACAGAATAAATCAACCGACGATAAGTGTTCCGATGGCACGAACTCAATCGGTATTTTTGCCACGTTTCATTAGCCCATCTTTCTCACTTTGGATCCTTTTTGACCAGAAACAGGCACAACAAATTTTTCACAT
>JAAYYJ010000319.1 GCA_012515455.1 Oligosphaeraceae bacterium | reverse complement strand
TTTTGCCCCGTGCCCTTGATTCTACCGGTGGGCCCACCCCACCGATTGGGGGGACCTCCGTCCCTGTTTGGACGCGCGCGCGAGGACCGCCGGAGGGGGGGGACAATGGCAGCGGTGCCATCACTCATTCAAAATGGCAGCGGTGCCATCACTCACTCAACAGGGCTGCGGTGCCATCACTCACTCAAAATGGTTAAGGTGCGAAGATTGGGGCTGGAAAAAGAGCTTTGCCCAGTGGTTGGGTTGATCAAACATCCGGTAGTGCTCCAGCAGGGCGCGGCGCTGGCAGCGCCAGAGCGGTTAGGTGTCAATTTCAAGCCTGTGCTACATACGGAAGTCTGAAAGTGCACATCACCAGATTTCGCACATTAACTTTTTTTGCCCTGAACCGCACAACCGCCGCTGCGGTCGCGACTGCCGCAGAAGCAGAAATCCGTAATCGGGCGACCAGGCACCTGCTGATCCTGCTGCCGCCAGTTCAATCTGCGGCGCGGCCAAGTTCCCGAATGCCTGTCACAGCGAATTCAGGCAACTCCGCCGCCACTTGGGCATCCCGGGCCGTGGCACCTCGGACCGGCAACCAGTCCCGGAGTATTTGCACGCCCCCTGATCAACACCCCCAAGACCTTTGTGGATTTTTGCTAAAAAGCCTAGTCCTGACTTGCGTTTGCGCTATCCGGCAATATCTTTATGTACTGTCCTGACAGATGCTCAAAAACGTTTATTTGCGGGAGAATTGTTCCCATGCCGGAATCCGAATTATTGAATACTGCCTTACTGCAGGAGCACCTGGCCCTCGGAGCCAGGATGGTGCCGTTTGCCGGCTGGAATATGCCCGTGCAATATCCGGAAGGAATCCTGGCGGAACACCAGCACACCAGAACCAAAACGGCGCTGTTCGATATCTGCCACATGGGGGAATTCCTGATCCGCGGTACAAACGCCCGGCAGGCCCTGGACTACACCCTGGCCCGACCCGTCCGGGACCAGAAACCCGGCTCCTGCCGCTATAACTTCCTGCTCAATGAACAGGGCGGCACCATCGATGACGTGATTCTGTACTGCCTGGATGACCAGGAGTTCTTCCTCGTGGTCAACGCCTCCCGCATCGACCACGACCTGGCCCAGCTGCAGAAAACCCTGCCCCCGGCAGTCCGCCTGGAGAACGTCTCCGCCCAAACAGCCAAACTGGACCTGCAGGGCCCGCAATCCGCCGCAGTGCTGCTCGGCCTGCCCGGCTGGTCCAACGCCGTTTTGCCCAAGTACTTCCAGTGGTCACGGGGACGGCTCTGCAACTGGGATATCCTCTACAGCCGCACCGGCTATACCGGCGAACTGGGCTTCGAAATCTACTGCCCCACCGAGGCAGCCGCAGAAATCTGGCGGCTGCTGCTCGCCCAACCCGAGGTGCGACCCGCTGGCCTGGGGGCACGCGATACCCTCCGCCTGGAAATGGGCATGACCCTGTACGGACACGAGCTGGATGAACAGACCACACCCCTGGAAGCCGGAATGGACGCAATGCTGAAAATGCAGGATTTCCCGGAACGGGACTTCCTGGGCAAAAAAGCACTCCTGGCCACCAGACCGAAAAAATTTCTGCAAGGCATCACCCTGTCCGGGCGGCGGGCGGCGCGCAACGGCAATGCCGTGCTCAGCGCCAACGGCGCCCCGCTGGGAACTGTCACCTCCGGGGGATTCGCACCCTCGCTGGGACAGGCCATCGCCTTGGCATTCCTGCAACAGGACCTCCCGCCCGGCACCCCCGTACTGCTCGAGGCCGGCGGGAAAATCCCCCTGGAGGGGGTGCTGTCCTCCCTGCCGTTTTACCAGCATGGGACCGCCCGGCAAAAACTCGCCGCGAGCGGCGTTTGAGGGCCGGAACGGAGCAAATAATCGTCCTCCTAGTGGTAAATTGTAATAAACAAGTATATTACCACAAATTGCCCCGCTTCCCCTGCAGCGCTTCCCCCCAGTGGGGGTATAATCTCCCACTGAAGCCCAGAAGAATAATTTCTCTTCACTCAGAACCGAACTCGTTCCCGGATTGACAGAGATTTTTTCTATTGCATAATTGTGTTGCCAGCTTAAATCGACAAGGAGTCCAGATGAAGTACTACAGCGAAGATCATGAATGGGTTGAGGTCAATGGCGAGATCGCGACTATCGGCATCACCAAGTACGCCGCCGAAGAACTGGGAGACCTGACTTTCGTGGAGTTGCCCTCAGTCGACGACAGCTTCCAGGCCGGCGATATCCTCGCCACCGTCGAATCGGTGAAGGCCGCTTCGGATGTCTACAGCCCCATCAGCGGCGTGGTCAGCGAAATCAACGAAGTCCTGGAAACCGAACCGGAACGCGTCAATGAAGACCCCGAGGGCGAAGGCTGGATCTGCAAATTCAAGGGCCTGGACCAGGAAGACCTGGATAAACTGATGAGCGCCGAGGAATACGAAAAATTCCTGCAGTCGCTCTAAGCCAACCACCTGAGAATGCATTCCCCAGGCCGCAGCAGCGCAGCTGGGCCTGCTGGAATGCCCAACCATGGTAAGTAAACTATACGGCCGGCCTGCGCTGCCGGACTGGCCGGAAAAAGGAAACCGCCGTGCCATACATTGCTAATACTGACAGCGACCGGGCGGAAATGTTCGCCGCCATCGGCTGCCGTGATTTTGCGGAAATGTGGCAGCGGGCCCAGGTCACCGAGCCCGTCCCGACTCTTGAGGCTCTGCCGCAAGGGATGTCTGAACCCGAACTGCTGCAGCTCTTCCAGAAATTGTCGCAGCAGAACCACTCCGGCCTGCTGTCGTTCCTGGGCGGCGGTTATTATGACCACCTGATTCCGGCTGCACTGGATGCCATCATCAGCCGCTCCGAATTCTATACCGCCTACACGCCGTATCAGCCCGAAGCCTCACAAGGCACCCTGCAGACAATCTACGAATACCAGTCCGCGATCTGCCGCCTGACCGGCATGCAGGTCGCCAATGCCTCGCTCTACGACGGCGGCTCCGCAGTCTTCGAAGCCGCACTGCTCAGCAAAAGAGTCACCCGCCGCTCGCAAATTATCATCTCCGCGGCCGTCTCCCCGACCTTCCGCGCCATGCTCCGCACCTACTCCGCCTGTCAGGACCTCGCCATCCGGGAAATCCCGGTGGCCCCGGATCGCCTCTGTGATGACCTCGAGGCGCTGGAACAGGCCATCACCAGCGACACTGCCGCAGTGATCCTGCAGTACCCGAACTTCTTCGGCTGCATCCCGGACTTCGCGGCCGTGACCGCCAAGGCCAAAAGTCTGCGCGCGCTGAGCATCGCCGTCTGCTACCCCACCGCCCTGGCCCTGCTCCAACCGCCCGGGGAGCTGAATTTCGACCTCGCGGTCGGCGAAGCACAGCCGCTGGGTTTGTCTCTGGCCTGCGGCGGACCATACCTCGGCTTTATGGCCGTTAAAGCCGAATATATGCGGAAAATGCCTGGCCGCATCGCGGGCCGCACCACCGACCTGGACGGCAAGACCGCCTATGTCCTGACCCTGCAGGCCCGGGAACAGCATATCCGGCGTGAGAACGCGATGTCCAATATCTGCTCCAATCAGAACCTCTGTGCCCTGACCGCTCTGGTCTACCTGACCCTGCTGGGCAAGCAGGGCTTCCAGGATATCGCCCAGCAGTGCGCCAGCAAGACCGCCTTCCTGCGCCAATGCCTGGCCGCCATCCCGGAAATCAAAGTCCTCGGCGAGGGCAATTTCTTTAATGAACTGACCCTGGAACTGCCCGGACCGGCCGGCAAATTCGTGCAGCAGGCCTTGCAGAAAGGCTGCGCTCCCGGACTGCCATTGGGATTGTACTACCCCGGACGGGAAAAACAACTGCTCGTCGCGGTTACCGAAAAACGCACCCGGGCGGAAATCACCACCCTGGCCAATATCCTCAAGGAGGCAGCATGGAACTGATTTTCGCCCGCAGCCGGCCCGGCCGGCGTGCCTACAACCTGCCGAAACTCGATGTCCCGGCGCAGGACTGCCTGCCGGACGCCTTGCGCCGGGCCAAGCCGGTCGCCCTGCCGGAGGTCACCGAACTCGATGCGGCCCGCCATTTCACCAACCTCAGCCGGTTGAATTTCGGCGTGGACTCCCATTTCTACCCCCTGGGGTCCTGCACCATGAAGTACAACCCCAAAGCGCACGAGGCCATCGCCAGAATGCCCGGCTTCACCACCCCCCACCCCAGACTGCTGGAAATCCCCGAGGGCAGCGATGCCCTGCAGGGAAGCCTCGAGGTGCTCTACCGCGAAGAACGCTTCCTCAGCGAACTCTTCGGTTTTGCGGAAACCACCCTGCAGCCCATGGCCGGTGCCAATGGCGAATTCACCGGCGTGATGCTGATCGCCGCCTGGTGCAAAAAACACGGCCAGACGCAACGCAATGTGATGCTCATCCCGGACTCCGCGCACGGCACCAACCCCGCCAGCGCCGCCCAGGCCGGATTCATCTGCCGCGAAATCAAATCCGATGCCGGCGGCAATCTCGACCTGCAGGACCTCAAAGCCAAACTCGGCCCCGAGGTCGCCGGGCTGATGCTCACCTGCCCTAATACCGTCGGGATGTTCAACCACGATGTCAAGGCCATCTGCGACCTCGTGCACCAGGCCGGCGGCCTCTGCTACTGCGACGGCGCCAACGCCAATGCCATCGTGGGACGCGTCCGACCCGGTGACCTCGGCTTCGATGTCATGCACGTGAATGTCCATAAGACCTTCTCGACTCCGCACGGCGGCGGCGGACCAGGAGCCGGACCGGTCTGCGTCCAGGAAATCCTCCAACCCTTCCTGCCGAAACCCAGAATAGTACAAAAAACCGACGGGACCTTCGCTCTGGAAAGTAACTGCCCGGATTCGATCGGCCAAATCGCGCCCTTCCTGGGGAGTTTCGCGGTACTGCTGCGCAGCTGCGCCTATATGCTCACCCTCGGGCGGGAGGGGATGCGCCGGGTCAGTGAAAACGCGGTCCTGAATGCGAACTACCTGCGCGTTAAACTGGCGCCCTTCTTCGACCAGCAAATCACCCGCGACTGCATGCATGAATGCGTGTTCTCCGCCACCCGCAGCAAGGATAACGGGGTGCATGCCCTCGATATCGCCAAGGCCCTGATCGACCGCGGATTCCATCCCCCGACCATTTACTTCCCGCTGATTATCCCGGAAGCACTGATGATCGAACCTACTGAGACGGAGTCCAAGGAGACTCTGGATGCATTTATTGCGGCCATGCAGGAGATTGCCAGCCTGGCCGCCAGCGACCCCCAGGCGCTGCTCCAGGCTCCCATCAGCACCCCCGTCCGCCGCCTGGATGAGACCGGCGCGGCCCGCCATCCTGACCTAGCCAGCCTCGGGGACTAAGGTCCCGGCGCCACCCGCCCTCCCCGGTCGCCTTGGCCAGCCGCGCTGGCTAAGGCTCTGGCGCCGGTTGCCCCCACGGCACTGCCAGTTCTGCGCATAATTCCATGCCTGGGTCTGCTTTCTCCCCCCCGGCTTCATGGAACCAGGTGCGCTGATACTGGCGCGAGGCGTCAAATGCCACCAGGCTGTCCTTGCCGTAACGGCGGAGGTGAAAAAGTACCCGCACCTCGCCTGAGACAACCCTCAGTTTGGGAATCCGGAAGCGGCACCAGCTCTCCAGCCGGTCCAGGCAGACCGCTTCACTGTAGTATTCCTGACCAGCATGGGTGAGGCGGAATCCGGGCTGCAGCCCCTCAGGAGCATGTATCTGCAGCCAGACCACCGCCGGCTGACCGGCAATCTCAGCCTGCCAGTCCGGGGGAATGGCGAATATTTTCTCCACCACCAGCGGTTCCTCCTCCAGCTGCAGGAAGACCCTACCGCCGACGCTCAGCGGCCCGTGGTCGTAAATCACCCGCTCCTGGGGGAAATCCAATGCCAGCCCCCCTGGCCGCAGACTGCGCTGCAGCGCCGGCTCGCAATAGCGGTGATACAGTCCATACGCCGAGTTGACCAGAAAGACCGCCGCCAGCACCAGCAGCAGCCGGAGGTGCAGACGCTGGCGGTATGCGTCCCCGCCGGTCTGCCGCCCGGCCCAGAACAGCCTGATGCCGCCGCCGGCAGCAATGCTCAACAGCGGCAGGCAGCCAATCCGGAACCGGGCCAGCATATAGAAGGCCACTGTGCCCAGGCAATAGGCCAGAAGCGCGTACAGCAGGCAGCTGCGCCGGATATTCACCCGCACCAGGCAGAGCAGCATCCCACCCAGACCCAGACTGCCCAGCAAAGAATAATTGACCAGCAGCGGAAAACGCAGCAGCCAGCTGTGCCCTTGCGCCACGCTGATGTCCACGTTGTTGGGAATCTCCTGCCGGTCCCAGAACAGCAGCAGCGTCCGGAATTTCAGTTCCAGATAGGTCAGCGGATCGCGGCCCAGCCAACGCCAGACCTGCCGGCTCACACTGACCCGCTGCGCCGCTTCGGGGGCATCGGACAGACCGCACCAGTAATGATAACTGCGCGGATACTCCAGCCCCCCTGCCGGAGCCTCGGGGGTGTTGCCCAGAGCCAGGACCTTGTCCTGCGCCACTGACGGACCGCGCCAGCGCCCCGTGGACTGGTAATTTCTCCAGGAATACGGCAGCTGCGGCAGATAAAACAGCAGCAGGAACAGCCCGCCGAGCACCGCCATCCGGCCCCAGCGTCGCCAGTTGCGCCAGGCCAGCAGAGCCAGCAGCCCCGGCACGAACAGCAATGCGTTGCCGCGGGTCAACGTCGAACCGGCGCAGAACAGCGCCAGCAGGCACCAGTCCCGCCCGCGGTTCCTGCTCCAGGCGGTCAAGGTGCAGTAGAAAATCAAGGCCATCCAGAAACTCTGCAGGACCTCCAGCAGCAGGTACGGCGTATAGAAGATATGGAAGCGCGACAGGGCCAGCAGCAGGGCCGCCATAATCCCCGCCCGCCGCCCGAACACCCGGGCCGCCCCCAGCCCGGTCAGCCAGACCGCCGCCACCCCCAGGACCACCTGCGCCAGCACCGCCGGCCAGGGCCGCCCGGCCGGCGACAGCCAGGACACCAGGGGCAGGAATACTGTGTAGTAAAAGGGCTGGTAGTCAAACACCCGCGGCCATTCCCCTGCCCGCACTGCCGCAGCCAGTCGCTGGTAGGTCGCCATATCTGTGACCGCATTGGGACGCTGCACTGCGCCAGTGTCATACAGCTGCACGCTGACCCCGGCCCGCAGCAGCAGAGCCAGCAGGACCACCCCCGACAATACCACATAAAAACGCCGCCCCCGGGTCAGGAGACGGAACTTGTCCGCAGCTGCTGAAAATGACACTGCCACTGCATACCCCCGCCTGTGCTTCCCGGTCCGCTACATCCCGGCGGAGAACCAGCGCCCCGCCGGGGACCCGTCTGCGACTGCCGCGCCGCGCGGGTCACGCTTTATACCACTTCGGCTCTATGCCGTAAAGATTGACCTTGTAATGCATCACCCGGGGCGACAAGCCCAAATCCCGCCCCGCGGCCGACATATTGCCGTTGTTGCGCTTAATGGCCTCGACAATCAGCTCCCGTTCATAGGATGCCACCATGGTATTGAAGGACGCCTGCCCCTCCGGCAGCAGCTCGGTGCCGGACTCCTTGCCGGTCTGCAAAGAAGCCGGCAGGTTGTACCCGTGAATGCAGTCGTCACTGGCAGTCAGCACCGCGCGCTCAATGCAGTTCTCCAGTTCCCGTACATTGCCCGGCCAATGATATGACATCAGCATGTTGATGCTCGGAGTCGACAACCGCCGGACCTGCTTGTTGTATTTGATATTGAACTGGGTAATGAAATGCTCAGTCAGAATCATGATATCCGAACGGCGGTTCTTCAAATCCGGCAGCACAATCGGGAAGATGTTCAGGCGGTAATACAGGTCCTCCCGGAATTTCCCCTGCGCCATCAGCTCTTCCAGATTGCGGCTGGTGGCGGCCAGCAAACGCACATCAGCCTTGATCTCGGCATTGCCGCCCACCCGGGAAAAAGTCCGGTCCTGGATGAAGCGCAGCAATTTGACCTGCACCGGCAGCGACAGATCCCCGATCTCATCCAGGAAGATCGTGCCGCCGTCTGCGGCCTCAGCCCGGCCGATGCGGCGGTTATAGGCGCCGGTGAAGGCCCCGCGTTCATGCCCGAACAGCTCGCTCTCCACCAGATTCTCCGGCAGGGCCGCGCAGTTCACCGCAATAAACGGCCCCTTGACCCGCGGGCTGATCAGATGTATAGCATTTGCCACCAGCTCTTTGCCAGTGCCGGAACTGCCCCGCACCAGGACCGTGGCATCACTGGGCGCGACCTGGTGAATCAAAGCAAAGACCTTCTGCATCGAACGGCAGCGCCCCACCAGCTCGCCCGGAGGACCAGACTTCTCCAGCGCGATGCGCAGGCGCTTGTTCTCTTCCAGCAGGGACTCGCGCTCCTCCAGCTCCGCCCGGCGGACCGCCACTGCCTCGGCAGTGATGCCGCCGATAATTTCCAGCAGCTGCAGATCGTCCCGCAGCTCCTCGTCGTCACCGCCCAGGCGGTCGATACTCAGGGTTCCCACCACCCGCTCATCCCGGAACACCGGCACGCACAGGAATGCCACCTTGGCGTTCTTTCCGCCGCCGCGCGCCTTGGTGCGGTTCAGAAAACGCTTGTCCTGACTGATATCGGGCACCATCTCCGGGACGCCGCTGGCCGCGACCTGTCCGGTCACCCCCTCGCCTAAATGGTATCGCCCCAGTTTTTTTTCCTGCTCATCCAAGCCATGTGAGGCCTCGATGGTGAACACGTCGCCCTGCCGCAAAGTAAAAGTCCCGCGCAGCATCCCCATCCTGCGGTGCAGAATTTCCAGGACTTTGTCCAGCAAAGCCCCGACATTGCGCTCATGCACGACCGCAGAACTTATCTCACTCAATACTGCCAAGGCAGAATGTTCAGAAGCTTGCATCAATATCTCCCAGCCTGGTAAAGAATATAATGTAACCGCTGCGTTTTTTTTTGCCAGATTTTCACCCCCTCCCGAGGAAAATCACAACCAAAATATGGTTGATGGGCAAAATCTGGGACTCTGGGATGACTCTTGCTCAGCTGCCATCCGACCCACAGCTTTGCTATATGACTCAGACCCTCGCCAACAGCTGAGCTTGCCACGCCCGCAAAATAATACTGCTTTGCCTGACAAACCACCCTCTGCCCTCTCCCTTTGGTATCTTGGGCGCCTGGCCGATTCAATCATCCTCCTATTCTTTCCTTGGCGATCTTGACAGCAGCCACGGAACCTGATACATTATGTCCCAATAGCACCGCCTCAATATGTCCTCGGCGCCCCCCCAAAAAATCAGCACCATAAATCTGCAAGGCATAAACAATGCATCAACAGACCGAACTTCTCGAATGTCTGAGCCGATACGAAAAACGCTTTGCCACCGCATTGGCAAAACAACCCTCACGACACCCCTGGACCAGCGACGGCTGCTGGGATATCCAGCAGACTCTCCGCGCCTGCTTGGGTTGCCGGCAGGAATGGATGCCGGAAATAAACTGCAGCTGTGTCCGGCAGACCCGCCACCCCGGCTTTGCAGTCGAGCATCTCCGCTTCACATCCTGGCCACAGGTGCATGGAGCCGCACACCTCTATCTGCCCCACAGCGAAAGCACAATGCCAGTACCAATCGTGATTTTATGCTGTGGACACGGCGCCGGAGCCAAATTCTACCCGGAATATCAGCGCATGGCCAGGCACTTGGTCCGCCTGGGCACTGCAGTGCTGGTGCTCGATAACATCGGTCAGGGCGAACGCCTCCCGATGGGACACCACACAGCCGTGGTGCCCTTCGCCTGCGGAACCAGCGTGCAGGGACTCATTGTGACCGAGACCCTAGCCTGGGTGCAGTGGGCCCAAAATGACCCGCGCTTCGACCCTGCCCGCATTGCTGCAGCCGGGAACTCCGGCGGAGGCGCACTGACTCTGTTCCTGGCCGCACTCAGCCCGGACATCGCAGTTCTCTCCAGTTCGGGACAACCCTGCTCCTTCGATTTCGTCGCGCGTAAAGAAAAACAGCGTTGCCACTGCAATCTAACCCCACACATAGTCGGTGAACTGGATATGTGGCAGCTCCTGGGCTGCTTTGCCCCCCGACCACTGCTGATCTTCCAAGGGCTGGGAGACCAGCTGTTCCCCGCCGACCTCTTCTATCGCACCGCCGCACGCCTCCAGGCAGTCTATGACCAACTCGGAGCTAACCGGAACTTCCAGTTCGCCACCGTGCCAGGTGAGCACGGATGGGATCTGAAACGCCGCCAACTGCTGGGTGACTTCTTCCGGCAACAGCTCAATCTGACCGGCAACAACAACCCGGCCAAAACCGCAGACGAAGAACTGCTGGATCCCGCCCAGCCCTGTATCGCAGACTGGCCCACAGACGCACTCACCATCGATGACCTGGCCCGACGCCTCACTGGCAAAAACCCTCCCTCAGACCTGCAGCTCTGGGATGTATTCCCTCCCGATATGCCGGCAGAGCTCTACCATGCCACACTGCCCCGAGGAAGTCTCAGGCAGATCCTGGCCCAGTTCGAGGCCGCTCTGAAGCCGCAATAGTACCACCCAACCACACCGTCACCCGGAACGGAAAAAATCCGGCAAAAGCACGCCTCGGGCTTGCAAATCCGCCATTCCGGACTAAATTAAAGATCGTCCTGCTTTTTAGTACCTTCAGGTCTGTTCCGGCATAGCTCAGCGGTAGAGTAGGTGGCTGTTAACCACTTGGTCGCTGGTTCGAATCCAGCTGCCGGAGCCAGTCTTGGTTCCCATCGCTATTATCTTATTTTTGTTCCGGCATAGCTCAGCGGTAGAGTAGGTGGCTGTTAACCACTTGGTCGCTGGTTCGAATCCAGCTGCCGGAGCCAGTCTCTTGCGGCCCCATCATTCTGGGGCCTGCGTGCAACGATAACGGCCTGCCCTCCCCGGCAGGCCGTTTTGCTTTCCCCCCCCCTTCCCGCAAATTCCCCCCAAAACCAGCACGTCACCGCGCTGGTTCTGGGGTTTGTTAACGGAACACCGAGGCAGCTTATGACAGCAGAGACTGATGCCTACGCTGCGGCACACCGTCAGGAGCGTGGCATTCCTAGGACACCGTAAAGCCTGATTTCAGGTCGCCGAGGAGTTGGTTGATCTCCGCGATGGTTGCATCGCCGGGGGCACTGTCTGCGTCTCCGACCTCGATTCGTACCTTGAACTTGATCGGGCATCCCGACTTGCTCTTGATGGCGAGCAGCTGTGGGATCACATCTCCTAGGTCCTGCATCTGGGATGGCTCCAGTTCCGATTCCGCCCATTTGGCGTTGCTTTCACGGACTTCACCACCGCTGTAGCCCCCGGCTTTGCCCCCGGTTGCCGCCACCTTCAGCTTGACGCTCTGGGCAGATGGGTAGTCGCACGGCCAGGCCCCTGAGGTCGGGTCCAGTTGCGTGAACCGGGCGTTCAAGGAGGCGGCAACAACGTCCCGTACCGTCTTCCAGGGCAACGTCAGCCCCGATTTCTGCGAAAGCGCGGTGGCTATCGCCAAGGCGGTAGTTTCACCATTGGTCCAGGCATCGGGCAGGTTCTCGGGCAAGATCTCTGCCGCCGCGATCATCGCGGGAGGACGATGCAGGGCAGCCTGCACCGTCAACACTCCGGTGGGAATGGGTTCACCAAGGACACTGGCGGGGCCATTGGTGAGCCAGAGTTTTCCTGCCGCCACAGCCTTCGTCACGGCGTCGTTAACAACAGTCGGGTCGGCCTTCGGGATGGCCAACGGCTCCATGTAGCCATTGCGCTGAATCTGGATGACGTTCCCACCCTGGAAGTAGTCGGCCAGGCTCTGAACCTTGATCGTTTCGCTGGACCAGAGCCTGGCCAGGCGGTCGGGCTCGAGGAGATCGGGGGGAATTTCCACCAGTTCGGCGGCTTCAGCCAGAACAAGCTCAAGAGCCGGATCAGCCATTGCCGCTTCGTCGGGACGAGCGTGCCACCAAGTGCGGGCCGAGCCGTCGGGACGGGTGAGTTTCAAGACAAACGCCCCGGACTGGCAACCCTCCACCAGCGTGTCGGTGATCCCCTGCGCTTTCAACATCTTCGGCAGGTGTGGCATCTGCGCGAACGCGCCCGAGAGGTCTTTCACCCGCCGACTGGTCTCACCTTCCCGCCAGAGGTTGTAAGGACCATCCGGGAGCAGGGCCTCGGCGGCGACGGATGAATCCTGAATCCGGGAACGGTTGTCGTTCTTGATGATCGTGAAGTGCGGTTCATCGCTGACGTTGATCTTGAACGCCTGCACCTCGTTCTTGTCGGATACGGTGACGACCGTGCAGTACGCCTGCTTCACTGCGTCAGGTATGCGGCCGCGCGCCTTGTCGATGTTGATGCTGAGGGTTTGCAGGCGGGCGACGTCGACGTTTCCTTCCTTCTCCTGATCCTTGAGATCGGCCCGCACTTCTTCCCATGCCATGTAGTCCCGCACTCTGGCCGAGGCCACTTCCAGGCCGTCGCGCGAGGGTGCGAGCAGGATAACCGCATTGCGGTAGACGCGCGGCTTCTCCGCACTGGTCGTCTCGTCCAGGTAGCGTTTCGCTTCCGTGCTCGGTTTCCCCGAGTCGCTGGCAGCGCTCGGACCAAGGACTCCGTAGTGGAACTGGCCGTCGTCCTCGATGTCGCGCGGGCGCGTCGGCAGCAAATGAACGCGCACCCCGGCAGCGGAAGCCCCTGCCGTCAGCGACTTGCACTTACCGATCTCGTCCAGCAGACGAGCGCGCACGATCTCATCGGACACGCGGCTCTCCGCCACGGCGTGCATCTGGGTCAGGTTCGGTCGGTTGCCCAATCGCCATGTATCTGGCACCTGGTTCTCTTCGGCTTCGGCGTACCGGTCATCAAGCCAGAAACTGGTCTGCGACCAGCGCAGCAGCCCTTTTTCCAGTTCGATGCGGTCGGGACGGCCGGGTGCAATCAACGCGACCAGGTCCCTGGTCCGGGCGCTCTGGCCAATCGGCTGGGAATGCAGGAACGTCGCCACCACGGCCTGTTCGATCTCCCGGTACCGAAGACCAACCGATTCGCGCTGGATGTCTCGAGCGCGGCCGGTCTCGCCTTCGATGATGCCGGTCCACGCCTGTCGTCTGCCCTCGTGCTCTTCGGTGTCGGCCACGGTCACGAGTTCACGCATCGCCTCGGACAACCCGTCCCGCTTCGGGTCGGCGAGGAACACGGCTGGACCCACCAACGGGCTGGTGTCCCAGCGCTCCGCCTCGCGCAAGGCCAAGGCAAAGGTGCGCAACACGCCGCGCGTGCGCTGGAAACGGTCAAGTCCCGTCCACTTGACATAGAACACCTCGGTCAGATCCGGGTGGAACGGATAACTCTTTAGGAAACGCTCTTCGGCATTCCCTCCCTGCTTCTTCGTCTGCTCGTCGATCTCGAAGACACCCTTGAGTGCCGCCTGAACGTGAGGGCGGAAGGCGTCTTTGTCCTTGATGGACTTCGGCGTGAAGAACCGGCGGCGCAGCACTTCCGCTACGTCTTCTTTCACCACCGGCTCCACGGCCTCTTCCCGCTGGCGCTGGAAAATGTCGTACAGCTCGCCCTTAAGCTGGCGACCCAGGCTGTCGTCTTTCCCCGGGTCGCTGGCCAGGAGCGAGGCCACGATGCAGCAGCGGTCAACCTTAGTCGCGGCCTGGGTCAGATACTGGAAGAAATTGACCATGCGGTCGCGCCACTTGCGGTCGGCCGAGACCTTCTCGCGGACATACATCAGGACTTCGTCGATCAGGATCAGGACGCCCAGCCCCGCCTTGACCGGCAACTCGAGCAACTCGGTCAGGGTGTTCTCCGCCGGGGCGGATTCGCGCTCGTCCGCCGACTTTCCGGCGTTCAGTACGCGCAGCCCCTCTTCGCCCGCAATCTGCCAGGCGAGAATGCTCCACGGATGGATGAGTCGCCTGGTGTTTCCCTGAGGATCGCGGACTTCCATGCCGGTCTCGACGTCCAGCTTGTCAAAGCAGAGCCCGGCCACGCGCGCCTTTGGCGGGGGCTGGCCAATGGCCTCGCGGAACTCATGGACGGCGGGCAGATCAGGCAGTTTGTCAGGCTCGAAAACGAGATGCCGGAGGGTGATCAGCGTGTGCGTCTTGCCGCCGCCGTAGGTCAGTTCGAGCTGGCGCACCGCCTTGTCGTTCTTGCCCGCCACCCGCAGCACCACGTCGCGCACCAACTGGCGCAGGTTATAGGTCGGGAAGGTGAGTGCGAAGAAGTTGATCGGGTCCTCGTAGATCGGGCGCTTGCCGCCCTGCATCATGACTTCGTACAGGTCCGCCGCAAACATGTGCAACGGCAACTCGCCGGACTTCAGATCGTCCCGCAAAGTGACCACTTCGTGCCAGCTCTTCCATGGGTTCTTTGCCATTATGTTTCTCCCTGTACGAATTGCGTCTCATTGGCAACGGACATTGCAGCATATTGCTGCATATTTGCATCCAATCTTTATCTTAACCTGCATACCAACAGTAAGTTACAAAAAAACATTTGCAGCATATTGCTGCATTATTGCATCTCGCCACCGTGTTTGCTGCAATCGCCATCCGCCGTACCAGGGTACCAGCGAGCCGCCCTTGTCGCACCGTGAGAATGAACACGTCCTTGTATCTTCATATCTCGCAAGAGTCGCTGTATCTGGGTTCGGACAAGACCCGGCAGCACCTGATAAAACTCCTCCATCCTGCTACCCTCAGTGGCGTTGTCGCGTATATGCTTTAACAGGAGTTCCTTATTGGTTTCACGGTCCAGGCCACGTTTTCTGGTGTAAACGCCCTTTTTCCCCATGGCGGCATAGAACCGCCGCCCCAGGATGAAACGACCGCGGGCGATCCGTTCGATCACGCCAACGTCAAGGAGGTGCGGAATCCTATCGCGCAAATTGTCCGGGATCGGTTGATCGTGGCGAACGTGGTTGACCACCAGAAAATCTCCGGTACTGAAGCCCTGAAGAGTCTCCTGCCCGATGCGCTCCATCATGGTCAAAAGTTTCGGATCTTGGACCAGTCCGTCGAGGGTCAGGGTCACATGCATTCGATCCGTGCCTCGAAAGTCCGGCAGAGCTTTCGCCTGTTTGATACTTAATTCGAACATCAGGTTCATGCCCTGGCCTGATCGCTCTACGAGGCCGCAACGTGCCATGATGTCGGCGATCCGCCGGTTGCGCGGCGATTGCCGGTCGAGGATGTTCTCCAGGGTAATGTCCGGCGGAAATCCCCCGGGACTGTCCACAACGAGACGTTGCGGGTACTGGCGGACGAAAACGGAACCGCCCAGTTGATAGTCGCGGTGGCAAACGGCATTCAGTATTGCTTCGCGTACGACGCGCTCGTCGAAGGTAAGCACGTCGAAAACAAAGAGACCGTCTTGGTAGGATTGTTTGGTATTGCGCAGATTGATCAGCTCCCAGAGCCGATTGTGGAAAGCAAAGAACCCCTGCCGGAATTCCTCCCGCTGTTGCGCCGGGCCGGATGCTTCATTGGCCCGGTATTCAAAGATCACCTCGGCCTGCCCCAGCAAGCGGCCAAGCGCCTCGCGCCGGCCAAACAAGACCAGAGCGGCATAGGTGACGCCCTGGTCGGAGATTGCTTCGCAGTCAAGAAGCAGCTGCTTTGGCGACTTTGCGGCGAGACCCGGTAATTTGGACTTTCCCAGCCATTGCTGGCGGAATGCTTCTATGGCCACGTCATCCAAATCGGACAGCTCGGCATCCTTGCATACGTCCGCCGAGAAATCATGACCGACTTCGGCGAAGATCGCCCGCATCTCCGACATTGGCATCTCCACGAGACTGTCGCCTTCGCGCCACCAGGCGATGCCCCGGTTCTGGATCGGCATGCCCAGCGGGCGTGGGGGAATGTCGAATATCAGCACGCGTTTGCCTTCTGCTTCCAAAAGGTGAAAATCCACCCGCAGGCGCAAGCGT
>JAAYYJ010000318.1 GCA_012515455.1 Oligosphaeraceae bacterium | reverse complement strand
TAGACCTCGTGCCCGGTCTGGCGCAGAATTTCCCGGATTGCCTCGACGCCGTACTTCTCGGCGATATAATTCAGGGTAGTGTTGGTGGTGCCGTGGAAATCGCGGTGCAGCTCGTTGTTTTCCTGGTAGCGCAGCATAATCAGTCGAGCTCCTTCTGGTACTGCTTCAGGCAGGTCTCGATGCGCTGCCGGGCGGCATCGTTAAGGGTTGACATCTCCTGGGCCAGGGTCAGCGGGCTGGCAATCAGCCCGAGTTTCTGCAGGGCGAATTTCTGTCCGGACCAGACTGTGGCCAAGTCAATGCCGTAGATGCCGTGGAAGATGGCGATGAAGATATTCTGCAGGCGGACCGCTTCGGCAATCTGTCCGGCATCCACGGCGCGGGCGATGCCGACCATCACTTTCGAGGCCAGTGCACCCATGCCGCAGAGCATGCCATCGTAGCCGACAATCATGGCCTCGTCAGTAGCCCATTCCTGGCCCTCCAGAAGAAGCGTGGAGAACCCGCGCTCGCGTTTGAGGCAAATCAATTCCCGGCGCAGCCACATATTGGAGGCGGAGTTCTTGATGCCCTTGAGCTTGGGATGGGCCATGATTTTGGCAAAATCCTCGAGGCTGAGATTGATGTTGTTGTTGGGCGGGCAGTGGTAGTAATAGACGGTCCGGTCGGAGGCATCCAGGACACGCAGAATCGATTGCACCGGGTCCAGCGAGGAGGTGCGTCCGGGCAGCATAAAGACATAGCTGTCAAAGGCGAAATCCGCGTATGCTTCCATGGTTTTCAGCGACAGCCCGAGGCTGGTGGCATTGATGCCGACCAGCAGTTCCAGGCGTTTGCCGGCGCAGTCCACGCAATGGCGGACGAACTCTTTTTTGAAATCCTGGTCGAAGCTGCCCCATTCACCCATTGATCCCAGCAGGAAAACGCCGTTCAAGCCGTGCCGGATATTGCGCTCGAGGATGTTTTTCAGGCCTTTGGTGTCGAGACTGCCGTCAGCCAGCAGGGGGGTAATGGTCGCCGAGTAGACTTTTTTGCTCATGATGATGTCCTTGTCAGTTAATTGACAGCACGGTTAGTTGCATCTGCCGGAGCGTCTTTCGCACAAATCCAGGGCGGACATATTTGCCGTCCCAGTTCAGGAGCGGAAAATTTTATGGCGAGCAGGAATTCCTGGTCTGGCCGCTCGGGGGAGGGCAGGGCGATGAACAGCGGCTGAGCAGGCTGGAAAGCGACAGCCTGACCCTGGAAATATACTTCGCTGTCGGCAGGCAGGGGCAGAATGGCCAGCTGGCAGATTTTGCCCGGCGGCGGGGCAGGAGCGGCAAAACTCATCACCAGCCAGGTATGGGATGCAGGCGGAGTTACCCCACCATCTGGTTCGTCCAGCGCGGCATAGCGGAAGGGGGTTGGATGCAGGGCCCGCCAGTCGGCGCTGTCGCGACTGTGCAACGGCAGGGCCTGCTGCGGTTGGGCCGGGACCGCCATCCACAGCGACAGTAGTGCGGACTGGGGCTGGCCGCAATCCGGATGCTGCAGCAAGGGCAGCAGCGGCTGCAGAAAAGCGGTTGCGGCACTGCATAATTCCGGCAGGATGTGCTCGCTGAGGAGGGCTGCGAATTGCTGCTGGAATTGCTGCAGGCGATGCAGATTATCCACCATAGCCGGGAAATTGTCCGCCTGGCCGCGGTTCAGTTTGGCCAGGTCGTTCAGCGCCAGGGAGAGGAGCTGCTGCTGCTGCTGGAACAGGGCCAGGCACTGCAGCTGAGTACGTTGCTGCTGGTTCAGCCCGGGGCGACGCATGGCCTGGTACAGGTGCACGACACCGTTCTGATAGTCCTGCTGGCTGAATACCTTCCGCCATGCGGCGGGCGGCAGCAGGGCGGCATCGGGTAGAGGAGGGGGCAGGCTGGGCGGCAATTTATCCTGGCAGAGCTGGTGCCAGTACTGGAGATATGCTTCGATATCGCCCTGGGCAGGGCCGTAATCGGTCTCCTGGTCCGCAGGGAGGTTGGCTTCCGGGGGGGGCAGGGCGCCGAAAAAAACCGGCGCGGGTGCGAGCAGGATGCGCTGCTGGGGGCGGGCGTCGTTGGCGAGGCGCGCCGCGAGGCCGGGGTGCTGCCGCTGCCAAGCGCAGATCGAGTCAGGCTGCTGGGGAGCAATGCCGCGGCAGGCGCAGAAGAGCAAGAGGATGGGCAGCAGGCTCAGGCAGAATCCGCTGCTGATCTTGCGCAGTCCACAGTGCTGACGATCGCAGTAAGGGTTAGGCATGGCGGAGTGATTCCTGCGTTAGTGATCAGCGTGGGAGCGGTTTTTCCGGGCGGCCTGCAAGAATGCCTTGGCGCGATTGACGGCGATAAACAGCAGCACGAGTCCGACCAGAGTCAAGGAAAAGGCCTGCAGCCAGATGTCATTCAAATGCTTGGCAACCCGGTTCCAGAAAAACACCCAGGTGATGATAGACGTCACGCTGCCGGCTAACACTGTAACCAGGTTGACGAACATACCCAGACCGATCAGCCGTCCCAGGATGGAACCGACTACCGGTCCGGTCATAAACAAGGGAATCCAGACGAACACGAAAATGCCGGGGATTCCCAGTCTGCTCCAGGTCTTATGCTGCCCTGCAGCGGAGTTCTGCAATTCCCGGAAGGTATTTTCCAGCCATGGCACCCGCAGAAGTTTGCGGCAGGACAAGCAGAAGAGTCCGTACACCAGACAGACCACTCCGCAGGAGACGGTGGAATTCAGCAGGATATTCTCCCAGGGCGAGAACAGGCCTTTGGCTGAGCTGCAGGCACTGACCCCGGGCAGCACTCCGCCCAGGATGTGCGCGGCTACTGTAGTCAGCAGGATGTTGCTTTTTTCCGGATCGCGGACGCCATGCCCGAAGAACAGCAAGGCGTACCAGGACAGCAGGAACAGCACGCAGCAGCCGGACAGGAAAATGATCCAGATTTCCGGCATTTGCAGCCACTGCTGCCACTTGGGGGGGCTGTTCTCAGTCCAGATGTCAGGGTCGGGCGTGTGGTACACGACGTGCAGTTCTTCTGCCTTCATTTTGTTTGGCCGGTCTATGCAGATGGGCGAGGAGTTATTCTTTGCTGCTGAGGCTCTTACCTTCCTCAGTCATCAGGGCGCTGATGCGTTTGGCGAAAGCCAGGGGGTCTTCCAGCGGCAGCTGGGCCATCAGCAGAGCCTGGTCGTAGAGCAGCGCGGCATACTCTGTGAGCTTGGGATGCTGGTTGTCCTGGGCATGCAGCTGGCGCAGGACTGCCAGCAGCGGGTGGGTGGGATTAAGCTCCAGGATGCGTTTGGTAGCCGGTACGTCCTGCTGCATTGCTTTGAGGATTTTTTCCATTTGCACGCCCATGGAGAACTCGTCGCTGACCAGGCAGCAGGCGCTCTCGGTGAGGCGTTTGGAGAGTCTCACTTCCTTGACCTTGTCCTTGAGGATATCACCGAGGCGGGCAAGCAAGTCCTTGTTCTCGGCTGCGGCCTGTTTCCGGGACTCTTCCTGGGTTTTCTTTTCCTCTTCGCTGTCCAGGTCCACATCGCCCTTGCTGATGCAGGTCAGCTTCTTGTCCTGGTAGGTGCCGATGTCATTGACGATCCATTCATCGATGGGGTCGAGCATGAAGACCACTTCGCAGCCCTTGCTGCGGAAGGCCTCCAGCTGGGGGGAGTTCACAGCTGCCCGGCGGTCTTCTGCAGTGAGGTAGTAGATTTCCTTTTGGGTTTCCGGCATGCGCTGCACGTACTCCGCCAAGGAGCTGAATTTTCCGGCCTCAGTGTTTGAGGTCTCGAACAGCAGCAAGTCCTGCAGGCGTTCGCGGTTTTCGAAATCCAGATGCAGGCCCTCTTTGAGGATTTTGCCGAATTGCTGCCAGAACTCGGTATAGCGTTCCGGTTTCTTCTCCTTGAGTTCCGCCAGGACATCGAGGATTTTTTTGCTGATGTTCTTGCGGATGATCTTCAGGGCTTTGGCTTCCTGCAGCATCTCCCGGGAGACATTCAGGGGCAAATCGGCGGAATCGACCACCCCGCGCAGGAAGCGCAAGTAGGTCGGCAGGAGTTCTTCACAATTGTCGGTGATAAAGACCCGGTGCACATACAGCTGCAGGCCCTTGTTTTTGGTCTCGGGCATGAACAGGTCCATGGCCGGGCGCTGGGGGATGAACACCAGGGCTTTGAATTCGGCCTGCCCTTCGACATTCCAGTGGATGACCTCGAAGGGGTTTTGGAAGTCGTGGCTGATATGCTTGTAGAAGTCGTGGTAGTTCTCTTCGCTGATTTCCGTCTTCGGGCGCAGCCAGATGGCTTTGCGGGAATTCAGGGTCTCTTCCGTGATGCTGACTTTCTTCTCCCCGCCTTCTACTTCCTTGCCCTTGTCATCGCGCTCGACTTCCTCGCGCCGGATGTCCATGCAAATCGGATGCTCGACAAAATCAGAGTACTTCTTGATGATTTTCCGGATCATCCATTCTTCCAGATATTCCAGATGCTCGTCACTCAAATGCAGAATCACATCGGTGCCGCGCTTTTCCCGTTCGCAGGCTTCGAGGGTATAGAAGCCGTCGCCGCTGGACTCCCAACGCACTGCACTGGCAGCTTCGCCGGCCCGCCGGGTGATGACGGTGACCTTGTCTGCGACCATAAAGGCGGAGTAGAAGCCGACTCCGAACTGGCCAATGAGTTCAGGAGGCAAATTCTCCTTGTTCTCCTGCAGCTGCGCAAGAAAATTCTTGGTGCCGGAATTGGCCACCGTGCCGATGTTTTTTTCCACCTCAGCCGCAGTCATGCCGATGCCGTTATCAGAAATTGTCAGAGTATGCGCGTCGCTGTCGGGCGTGATTTTAATCTTCCATTCCGGATCGTTCTCCAGGATGCTCTCATCCTTCAGGGCTTCGAAACGCGCACGGTCAATGGCATCCGAGGCATTCGAGAGCAGCTCGCGCAAAAATATTTCTTTGTTGGAATAGAGTGAATGGATCACCAGGTCCAGCAGGCGCTGGACCTCAGTTTTGAATTGATGTTTTTTGGCCATGGCTGGTGCTTTCCTTCTATTTGCTAAACATGGGAACATATAATATAATCTGCCACCGGAGAAAAGTATTCCCGGGCAGACAATTTGTGCGAAAACGAGCTGTGTGGCAGGGATGGGCAGGTATTGAGGCATTATCCTGCGACCGCCGCCGGGGTAGGGCGGCCGCGGCACCAGTCCCGGCAAATAGCAACCCATCTGCCTGCAGCCGCATCGACTATGCGGCGGCGGCAGACAGCAGCAGTCAGAAAAATGGAACCTCCGGGAGTTATTTCAGGAGATTGCCATTTCCCATAATCACCGAACCGGCCTCCAGGCTTTCCACCACCCGTGAGCTGGCGATGGTCAGATTGCGCTTGGTGGCGATTTCCTCGCCGCTGCGGACCAGGAAATCCTCGATTTGCGCCTTGTACAGCTCATGGATGCGGTAGCGCCGGATTTTATACGTCGCGGTCAGGGTGCCGTCTTCCATATTGAAATCCGGCAGGATCAGCACGTCCTTGGGTTTTTGGAATGCGGCCATGTGGGCGGTGAGCTTGAGCACCTCTGCCTTGACCAGGTCGTGCAGCGCTTCCGGGGTATGCGCTTTGCGCACTTCCTCGGGGACATTGGCGCAGACATAGACATTCTTGCATTTTTCGCCGATGACCATAGCTTCACTGATCAGCGGTGAGGTCTTGACTGCGTCCTCGACGTGTTCCGGGTGCAGTTTTTCTCCGCCGATCAGGACGATCATATTGCCCATGCGGCCCTGGATGAACAGAAATCCTTCCTTGTCGCAATAGCCGACATCGCCGGTGTTCAGCCAGCCGTCCTCCAGGGTTTTGGCGCTGGCATCGGTGTGCCGCCAGTAGCCCTTCATCACGCACTGCCCCTTGACCAGCAGTTGGCCGTGCAGGTCTTTGCCGAGTTTGCCTGATTCATCCTTGAAGGTGTAATCGCCGCCGTGTTCCGGCAGCAGCCAGGGCAGCATGGTGCCACAGCTGCCCAGGCGGTGTTTCTCGGCGGTGTTCGAGCTGACTACCGGCGAGGCTTCCGAGAGCCCGTATCCCTGGAACAGCGGCATGCCCATATACTTGAAGAAAATCTGGTGTTCCAGGTCCAGAGGCGCACCGCCGCTGACCACGCAGCGGATTCTGCCGCCGAAGGCCTGGCGGAATTTCCGGAAGACCAACGGGTCGTAGAACAAATGGTGGGTAACCATACGCAGGATACCGCCGTTCAGACGCGGCCCGGCGGTATAGATGCGGCTGGCGTTGTAGATGGCTTTTTCGATCAGTGCCTTGACTTTCGCCGGCGACTCCTCGATCTTCTTGTCAATGGCCGCTTTCAAACCGTCGACGATGCGCGGGACCACCATCACAATCGTGGGGCGGTAATTCATGATGTTGCGTTTGAAGTCCCGGATGTCGCGGGGGATGGCACAGGCGCAGCAGCCCATGATGGTGCAGCCGACTTCGCCGACCAGGGCAAACGCATGCCAGTAGGGCAACAGTGACATCAGGCGGTCATGGGAATTAACCTGGAAGAACTCCAGCGCCGACCAGATATTGATCCAGAGGTTGCGGTGAGTCAGCATCACTCCTTTGGGCATCCCGGTTGAACCGCTGGTGTAAATCAGGACCGCGATTTGATCCTGGATGTCCTCCAGAGACGCCACTGGTGTGGCCGAGGCTTGGGGCAGGCTGCAAATTTGCTGCCAGTCGATCACCTCCGCTCCCGGAGCATTTTTCCGGACTTTCTCCAGCAGAGCTTTGTCAGCCAGCAGGAGCGAAGGCTCGCAGTCGCGGATAATGAAGCTCATTTCCTGGTCTCCCAGGTTCTCACAGACCGGCACTGCGATCAGCCCGAGCTTCCAGCAGGCGTAGAAGAACACATAGTGCAAGGGTGATTTGGGCGAAACGGCAAGCACCCGGTCACCGCATTTCAGCCCCCTGGACTGTAAGAAATTGCACCAGGTGTTGACATCTGCGGCCATTTCGGCAAAAGTGCAGGACTGGGTTTTCTGTCCATCAGAGTAAATCAGGGCGGTGAGCCGGGGGACACGTTTGCATGAGGTGTCAAAAAGCACGCCTAGACTTTGGGGATTAACCATCGCGCAGACCTCCTGAGGATAAAAAAAGACGCCAAGCAATTGCGCCTGGCGTCGAACAACAAAACCACTCTGGCCTGATTACACTTAAGCCAGCTTGGCGACCCGGGCGGTCAGGCGCTGTTTCTTCCGGTCAGCTTTGTTCTGGTGAATTGCACCTTTCTTGGCCGCTTTGTCCAGTTCCGAGAAGCATTTGGAGAGCAGTTGGGAGAGGTTGTCCTTCTCGCCACTGCTGATGGCTTTGAGCAAATTGCTCTCGCTGGTGTATACGCGGGATTTGCGCATGCGGTTGACCATGCGCTTCTTGGAATCACTCCGGAGCCGTTTGGCTGCTGACTTGATATTCGGCATTCTCGTTCTTTCCTGATTTGCTCTGAACTATATGCATTAGTACTGTAAAAATGAGTGATTATTAATATGACACAGTTTGCCGGAAATGCAACTGCCTTGCTGTAAAAATCCGGCTGGGGAGTTGAATTTTCCCGATCGCTGTGTATCTTAAGCCGGCGCGGGAAGAGGTTTTTTCGTGCTTTGGGGATGAGGGCGGCTGAGGGTTGTTTGGGCAGACATTTTCACGGAGGTCCGGGGTGAGAATTTTTTTCTGGCTGTTGCTGACGGGGGTAGTGGTTTGCGG
>JAAYYJ010000317.1 GCA_012515455.1 Oligosphaeraceae bacterium | reverse complement strand
TTTTGCCCCGTGCCCTTGATTCTACCGGTGGGCCCACCCCACCGATTGGGGGGACCTCCGTCCCTGTTTGGACGCGCGCGCGTGGGGCGGCGGAGGCCGGCGAATTGCGGCACCGTTCAATCATTACATTCGGGGAGGGCCGATAAGGTCAAGTGCGCGAGGAGCGGCGGAGGCGGACCATGGCAGCAGTGGCATCACTGACTCAAAATGGTGAAGGTGCGAAGATTGGTGCTGGAAAAAGAGCTTTGCCAGAGTGGTTGGGTTGGTCAAGCACCCGGTAGTGCTCCAGCAGGGCGCGGCGTTGCCAGCGCCAGAGCGGTTATGGGTCAATTTCAAGCCTGGACCACATACGGCAGTCTGAAAGTGCTCAGCACCAGATTTCGCACCTTAACCAGGATTCTGGTGTGCTGATCGGTGACAGGCTGCCGCGGAATAATCGGGAAAATCCTGCCCTGCTGCCAGCCAGGGGGAGAATAACCTCGTGCCGGCTGCAGCCGGGGAGCCGCTCAGCCCCAGTCGGCAAACGTTGCGGCTGCAGAGACTGCCTCCGGGCAGCCCAGCTTCGCCGCCAGCGGGAAGAGGAACTGGTACTCCGGGGGAACTTCACCGATGAACGCGATGCTCTTGGGCAGCAGCAGTGCGGCATTATGCGGCAGGTCGCCGGTCTTTAGGACATTCAGGAACTCCGGTCCGGCATTCCAGTGCGTGACCACCGGCTGCTTCAGCACCACGCCCCGGCACTCCGGGTCCAGCAGTGCAGCATAGATGGCCAGGGCGGCGGATGCTCCGGCACCGAAATAGTAGAGCCCGGTCAGAGCGGGAATAGCTTCGCGGGCCACCCTGCCGGCCTGCAGCAGATCGAGCGTCTGCCGTTCGTAGAGCGTCTGCCCGACCAAGGGGAAGGCGCGGCGGCAGGTCCACTGCAGTCCGGTGCCGATGGACGTAGCGCCGGTGCCGCGCACTTCGACGCAGCCGCGGATATGCCGGCCGTTGGCTTCATCCAGGTCAGACCCGCGCAGGATAAATGAGGAGCGTGCCTCCGGTGACAATGGCCCCAGCAGCATCTTGCGGGGCGCAGAGTACTGCAGCGGCAAGGCGACCTGCAGACGGATGGGCATCTCCGGTTCAGAACAGAATTCGAAGGTCCGGTACAGGAATTCATCCGTCTGCCCCTGGGGACGGAATTTCCATTGCGGAAACGTGCGCAGGCTGTTAAGCAGGTTGTTGAAGGTCAAGGAACGCAACCGGTGCAAAGACTGCTCCTGGTGGACGGTAAACGACTGCTTCTCCTCCGGGACGGATGCCGAGGGCAGCGGAATAAAGAAATCCTGCACTGCGGCCAGGCGGTCGCCCGCTGGAGCCTGCTCCCCGGGAGCATAGACCGACAGGCTTTCAGCCGGAAGCTTCCCGCCATCAAAATCATCCCGGACCGGCTGCTCGTCGCCCTGGAGGAATTTTCCGAACCAGGAGAACAGCGCCAGTCGGCATTTGCTGGTCTGGCCGTGTTTGTTAACCGCCTCATGCAGGTGGATATGCTCTTCCTGGTCATAGAGGCGGTACACGTGCCGGGCGCGCTGGAAGACATCGCGGAAGGCATACGGCCGGAACAGTATATCCTCGGTGCTGGCGGAGATCATCAGCGGGCGGGGTGCGATCAGCGCGGCCAGATCGGGCAGGTCCCAGCCCAAGTGGTTCACCCAGAACGAGCAGTCGCAATGTCCGTCGATGGTGCGGTCATAGATATGCTGGAAGAGATTGCCGGTCTGGCAGGACGGCACCACGACCTTCAGCCGCGTATCAGCCGCACCGGTAAACCAGGAAATGGTGCCGCCGCCGGAATTGCCGGTGATGCCCACCCGGGAGGCATCAATCTCCGGCAGGGTCTCCAGATAATCGATGGCCCGCATCGCAGTCCAGACTTCCATCCCCGCCGGGGAGTACCCCTGGCTGTACCAATGCCAGAGGTCGAAATGGCAGGTGCCGTGGTGGATGCCGTGGTTCTCGCCGATCTGGATGGCGTCCAGGATAAAAACCGCATAGCCGTGCTGGGCGAACCAGCGCGCGAACTCCTGATACCAGACCTTGGCCGGCCCGGCATGCCCGCAGACATAGATCACGGCCGGGAAAGGGCCGGGACGGTCCAGCGGGATATACAGATTCGCCGTGACCCGGCAGTCCGGCAGGGGTTGGAAATGCAGCTTCCGGATGGCAAAGGTTTTTTCCTTGACTACACCGGTGATGACTGGCGCGAGGTCGCTGCGCTGGGGCAGCGGGTCCAGCCCCAGCATCCCCAGCCAGGCCCGCCGCCGCTCCGGCAGAGCCGCTTCCCAGGCGGGCAAATCCGGCAGCAACGCCAGGCATTGCGATGAGAGCCGCTCGGCGGCCGCACAGAGACATTGATAGAGCATAAGACCTCCCGCAAAAACTAATGCATACCGCACAGACTGATTTTGCCGTCCGGGCCGGCCAGACCGGAATGCCGGCTTAGATTCCTTCGCTCAAGGCCAGGCCGCGCCGGAAAGCGGCGATATTGCAGGCCAGCGCCTTTTCTTTCACGCAGAGCGCGAGCGCCGCCTCCCAGGCATCCAGGGGCAGGGGCAAATGCCGGGCCAGACCGCCCAGCAGCACGATATTCGCGGCCCGGGCTTCACCCAGGGCTTCGGCCTCGCCCAAAGCATCGATATAGGCCAGGCGCCGGAAAGTCCGGCGCAGCAGTGGCTCCGGCTCGGGGTAGGTCGCCCCGCCGGAAGAGACCGTGACTGGGATGACCCTCTGGGTCGAGACTACCGCCAGCCCGTCGGGCCGGAGGAAGTGCTGGACGCGCAAGGCCTCGATGGCTTCCAGGGCCAGCAATGCATCGGCAGTACCTTCTGGGACCAGCGGGCTGTGCACTTCCGGCCCGAAACGGATCTGGGCCGTCACCGACCCGCCGCGCTGGGCCATGCCGTGTACCTCATTGGTCTTCACCTGCAGGCCGCAGGACTGCGCCGCCCGGGCACTGACCTCGCTGGCCAGCAGGATGCCCTGCCCGCCTACGCCGACCATAATCAGGCTGCAAGTTTTGGTAATATTGTTCATTTGCCCTCCTCACCCACCGGCCCGATGGCCTGGAATTTGCAGACCTCGGCACAGGTGCCGCAACCGGCACAGAGCAGCGGGTTGATGCGGATTTCACCCTGGTGGTTCTCAATGGCTGGACAGCCCAGCTTCAAGCAGGCCCGGCAGCGGCGGCACTTCTGCGGATCAATGCGGTGCCGCGGCCCCACCGGCTTGCGTTCATGCAGAGGACAGGGCGCACGGGATATGATCAGGGACGGCTCTGCCGCCGCCAGCTCCTCCTCCAAGGCGGTATGGACTTCCTTGAGGTTGTAAGGATTGACAGTTCTGACCCGTCTGACCCCGCAGGCCCGGCCGATAGCTTCGATGGAAGCGGCGATGGTCTCCTCGCCCTGCAGCGTGCGGCCAGTGCCGGGGTGGTCCTGGTGACCGGTCATGGCGGTGGTGCGGTTGTCCAGCACCACAATGGTGGCAGTGCCGCGGTTGTAGACGATATCCAGCAGGCCGGTGATGCCGGAGTGGAAGAAGGTCGAGTCCCCGACCACGCCCACGACCTTGCGCTTCTCGCCGGCCTTCTCCAGTCCGTGGGCCATGGAAATGCCGCCGCCCATGCACAAGATCACATCGGTGCGGTTCAGGGGCGGGAAGACAGCCAGGCTGTAGCAGCCGATATCGCCGGTAACCACCACATCAAATTTGGTCAGGCCGTAGAACAGTCCGCGATGCGGGCAGCCGGGGCAGAAGACGGGCGGGCGGGCAGGCAGCTCGGGCACGGGCAATCTGCTCTGAGCTCTGGGCTCTGCTGTCCGGCCTTCCAGGCGGTCTTTGGCGGCCTGCAGCTTGGCCACCGACAGCTCGCCGCAGGGGGGGAACAGCTCGCGCCCGCGGCATTTCAGGCCCAGGGCGCGGACATGCTCTTCCAGGAAATCATCGAGTTCCTCCAGCACCACCAGCTCCTGGACTTGCTGCGCGAAGGCGCGCAGGAGCTGGTCCGGGAACGGGAACGACCAGCCCAGTTTCAGCACCGAGGCCTCGGGGAAGACTTCGCGGACATACTGGTAGGTGATGCTGGCGGTAATGATGCCCAGCTGGGGCGAGCGCATTTCGCAGCGGTTCACCGGCGATTCTGCGGCTGCGGCAGCCATGGCCGCCTGCCGCTCTTCCAGTTCCTGCCGCATCCGGCGGCCCCAGACCGGCAGCGGGCAATGCCGCGAGGGGTCTTTCTGGAAAGCAATCGCACGCTCCGGAACACGGCGTTCGCCGGTCTCAACCAGGCTGCGCGAATGGCTGACCCGAGTGGTGCTGCGCACAATCACCGGGGTGCGGAATTTCTCTGAGATTTCCATGGCCGCGAGCATAAAATCCCGGGCTTCCTGCGAGTCAGAGGGCTCGAGCAGCGGCACCTTGGCCAGGCGCGCGTACTGCCGGGTATCCTGCTCGGTCTGGGAAGAATGCTGCCCGGGATCGTCGGCCACGCAGAGCACCAGCCCGCCCTCGACGCCGATATAAGCCAAAGTCAGCAGCGGATCGGCTGCGACATTCAACCCGACGTGTTTCATGGTGACAATGACCCGCGCGCCAGCCATACTGGCTCCCACTGCGGCTTCCAAAGCCACTTTCTCATTCGGAGACCATTCACAATACACCGCCGGGCCGTATTGGCCCAGATTCTCCAGAATCTCCGTGGAAGGCGTACCGGGATAACCGAAGGCAACCCTGACACCGCTCTCGTAGGCTCCGCGGGCGAGGGCCTGGTTGCCGGACAACAATACTGACATAGATGCTTCCTTCTCGTGAATATACTGCGCTGCCAGCAGTCGAAAACAACTGCAGGTTATTTGTCTAAGGTAATGTTTTTTTGCCTATATGCAAATGCCGCTTCGCATTTCCGCCCCGAAGATGGTATGCGGCTGACCCATGGTTCTGCGGGCCGCCATCGCCAATTATGCCGAGGTTCTGGAGGTCGTCGGCAGGAACGACTTGGCGGTGCCCGGGCAGAGGCTGCCGCAGCGCCGCCCCGCGGCTCCGCCCGCCAAACTGAGCCCGCAGGCCACAAAAAGTTTTTTGCTCTCTGCCGGCGTTTTTTCTGTTGCCAAGGGCCGTAATTGCGGTGGTTTTCGTCTCTGTCTGCCAGCTTTTTTTATCTCTGCCGGGCGTTTCTGTTGTAAATCCGGCGGCGAATATTATATTAAGCAAAAGCCGGATTTTGCCTCTTCGGAATGATTCGGAAACCCAAACGACAACAAATCAAGGAGACGACAATGGTAAAAGTGGGCATCAATGGTTTTGGCCGTATTGGTCGGATGGTTTTTCGGGCCGCAGTGGCAAATTTCAAGGACATTGAAATTGTCGGCATCAACGATTTGCTGGAGCCCGAATATCTGGCCTATATGCTCAAATATGACTCCGTGCACGGGATTTTCAACGGCGACATCAAGGTCGAGGGCGACAAGATGATCGTGAACGGCAAGCCCATCCGCCTGACCGCAGAAAAGAACCCCGCCAATCTGAAATGGAATGAAGTCGGCGCGGAAGTCGTGGTTGAATCCACCGGTTTTTTCCTGACTGACGAGACCGCCCGGGCTCACATCGCTGCCGGGGCCAAGAAGGTGATCATGTCCGCTCCGTCCAAAGACAGCACCCCGATGTTCGTCTATGGTGTAAATCATACCAGCTACGCTGGCCAGGACATCATTTCCAATGCCTCCTGCACCACCAACTGCCTGGCCCCGATTGCCAAGGTTCTGCATGACAGCTTCGGCATCAAGCGCGGCCTGATGACCACCGTGCACGCCGCCACTGCCACCCAGAAGACCGTCGACGGCCCGTCCAACAAGGACTGGCGCGGCGGGCGCGGCATTCTGGAGAACATCATCCCCTCCAGCACTGGTGCTGCCAAAGCGGTAGGCAAAGTCCTGCCGGCCTTGAACGGCAAGCTGACCGGCATGGCTTTACGGGTGCCGACCTCGGATGTCTCAGTGGTTGACCTGACCGTCGAACTCGAGAAGGAGACCAGCTACGAAGATATTTGCAAGGCCATGAAGCAGGCTGCAGAAGGCCCGCTGAAAGGCGTCCTGGGCTACACCGAGGACAAGGTCGTCTCCACGGATTTCCGCGGCGATGCCCGGACCACGATTTTCGACCAAGGCGCCGGCATTCAGCTCGACAAGACCTTCGTGAAAGTCGTGAGCTGGTACGACAACGAGTGGGGTTACTCGAACAAGGTCCTGGAGATGGCCCGGGTCATCAGCGCCTGCGGCTGCTGCTGCCGCTAACTGAATAAAGCTCCATCCCAGCACCGGCTCCGCGCAACACGCGCAGGGCCGGTGCTTTTTTTGTGCCCGGCAGCGGCAGGGGGGAGGGAA
>JAAYYJ010000035.1 GCA_012515455.1 Oligosphaeraceae bacterium | reverse complement strand
GACCACCGAAGCCTTTAATGCTCAGAAAGAATCGTACTGGGACAAATTGTGATCTGGAATGGGAATACTTAAGCTGATATGAAGAAGTTCGATATCGTCATAGCGTTCATCCTGGGGCTGGTGATTGTAATCGGCCTGGCGATGTTCACGCCGGTACTGGCGGAGCGGCGGCGCCTGCAGGACGAGATTGCCCGTCTGCAGCAGGAGCAGGCGGAGGTCCGGCAACAGCTGTTGCGCCTGCAGAAGCAGATTGATTTGCTTGACCAGGGTGATGCCAAGGCGATTATGCGGGTCGCACGGGAAAAATTCAACTATTGCCTGGACGGTGAAGAAATCTACCAGTTTGATTACCGCAGTCCGGAAAAATAACCTGTATGCCAGCCTCTCTTTCCACGCCGTTATCAGAAAGCAGCGTCCGCGCGTTGTCGCTGAATGAGCAGGTGCTGCTCAGCGGGCGGATTTTTACTGCCCGGGACGCGGTGCACAAATATCTCGCCGGGGACTGCGATCCAGGCGCCTTCCAGCATCTGCGCGGGGGAGTATTCTACCATTGCGGCCCGGTAATCATCAAGGCCGTGGACGGCTCCTGGCGGGTCACTGCAGCCGGTCCGACTACCTCGAGCAGGGAGGAGCCGTATATGGCCGCCCTGATCGAGAAATTCGCCCTGCGCGCGATTATCGGCAAGGGCGGCATGGGCGCGGCGACCCTGGCCGCCTGCCAACGCTGCGGTTGCGTGTATCTCCATGCGGTCGGCGGCGCGGCTCAGGTACTGGCCGCGGCGGTGCGGGACATCCCGGCAGTCGAATTCTTGTCTGAATTCGGCTGCCCGGAAGCACTCTGGACGCTCACGG
The DNA here is from genome assembly GCA_012515455.1 of Oligosphaeraceae bacterium. Taxonomy (GTDB): domain Bacteria; phylum Verrucomicrobiota; class Lentisphaeria; order Oligosphaerales; family Oligosphaeraceae; genus JAAZIZ01. The sequence continues at coordinate 6,920 of JAAYYJ010000035.1, read as the reverse complement.
TCGAAAATTTTCCCGCGGTGGTCAGCATGGATGCGCAGGGTCACAGCCTGCATGAGCAGGTGCGCAGCGAGTCCAAACAGCGGCTGCAGCAGCTCCTGGCCGAAGCGTAAGACCGGCGAGGTTGGCTTTGGCGCACGATAATTTGGAGATGCAGCGGCAAGCCGCCGCAGGGTATATCTCACTACCGGCGCTGGCTCTGCCTCACCATCATCGCCAACCTGTACCCCTTGCCCAGTCGGGTCAACAACCCCGAAGGGGTTGTCTTCATAGCCCAGGGTTGGTTGCGGAGCAACCTACCCTGGGACCAAAAAACATCCCCTATTCCTCCTCCCCCTCCCGGGCCGGCTGAGCCGGCCCGGGAGGGGGAGGAGAGGAGGGAGCGATGGGCGCGTTTTCCCAGGGTAGGCCGCTGCGCGGCCAACCCTGGGCTATAGGAATTGGAAAGCAACCCCTTCGGGGTTGCGGAAACGTGCGGGAGCTTTTCTCCCGCACTGACAGCGGCGGCAAGCCGCCGCACATCATCTCCACATGACCGTAATTCCACTATTGCGGAAACGTGCGGGAGCTTTTCTCCCGCACTGACAGCGGCGGCAAGCCGCCGCACATCATCTCCACATGACCGTAATTCCACTATTGCAGAAACGTGCGGCAGCAAGCCGCCGCACACATGACCGTTATTCCACTATTGAGGTAGCGAGACGGAAATTGTAGTTGCGGCTGCGACCGGGAACCTTTGGCGCCATATTTTCGCGCCCTGGATGGTTCTGTTGCGTTCGCCCATTACCCAGTTTTACGGTTTGGCTTCTGGCACTTCTTCGAGGCGGCAGTCGTCGATCCAGGCCTCGCCGATGCTCTGCATAATCCTGACGTACATATAAGCCTGTTTGGGCAAGGTGTCCGGGCTGGTGATTACATAGCTCAGGCGGTGCCAGGGATTGTCGCCGAAGACCTTGATGCGTTGTTCTTTGAAGGGGCTGGAATACACACCGTTGCCCCAGTAGATTTCGCCCCGCAATCCCAGACCATCGAGCTTTTGGGTCCGGCAAAAGAAACTCAGGCGGTATTTTGTCGCGGGTTTCATCCGGCTGATATCGACCGGCAATTCGACCCCGACATTGCCCACCTCCTGGCTGGAGATATGCAGTGACACGCCGTCACGAATGAATTGCTCGTGGTCGAATCTCAGCGACTGTTTCTCGGGGTTGGTTTTCATTTCCCGGTAAGTCTTCCGGCTTTGCGCGACGTCCTCCAGGCCCTTGAAGGTGCCATTCACGACCAGATTCTCATCACGTCCGGTCAGCACTATTCTGCCCCATTCGGTAGGGTCATTCAGAGCTTTGCTGGACAGGCATGACCATTTATAGGTAGTGACCAGCTCATTATCCTTCATATTATTGAAGGCCCGCTTGTGATAGAACATTACCGGGAAGCCGTCCCGGCAATAGTCGCCCAGGTCCGCTTTCGGGATATCGAAGATGCATTCCCAGAAGTCCGGTCCGCGCCTGGTTTCGACTTTTGCCTGCCCGTTCCACTTTATTCCCAGCGACGGCTCATTCACGGTGAAGGCATAATCGTCCAGGGCCCCTGCGTCGTTGGCAATCCATTGCAGATAATGCTTCTGATCCCCGGAAGGATTCAAGAAGACCTCGGCCTCGAAATCCATCCAGGTATCGCCGTTGTCGCGGCCTTTGGCCTGGGCCCGGATTTCGGTGATGCGCGGTTCCTGGCAATGGAACTTGAAGATGAAACTACCGGGAGTTTCGCTGACGGAAACGATAGTCTGCACTTCGTTCCTGGTGCCGAAATGAGGGCGCAGATAGGCATCACCAGGGACATACAGCCGGAAATTTTTCACCGTCTCCTGCAATGCATCGAACTCCTTAGCCTGGGCCAGCACGCTGTCCCAGACATTTTTGCGCATGAACCTGACCCTCTCCAGGCTGTCGGCAGCGTTAGCCGTCAATGCTTCCGCCGCGTCGAATATGGCATTGAAATGGTCGCGGCGCGACTGGGAAAACACTTTCCGCCACAAATCATAAGGCTGGGCCACCTGATAGACCCCGCCCAAGGCCGTTTCGTGCATGCCGAGCATGATTTCCTGGTCCCAGATTTTTTCCATCTCATCGAAGTACTGGCGCATTTTTGCCGCCGCCGGTCCGAACATCAATTCGAAATGTTCGTCGATCATGGCCTTGTAGTCGCGCTGGGGGTCCCAGGCCATTTTGGAAAACACGTAGACATTCAAGTATGAGAAGATGAACTGGTCGGCGCCCTCGTAGCAGAATGCGCCGGAGAACCAGTCCGCGCGCCGGGAGAAATATTCTCCCAGCAAATTGTGGCAGAAGGCCGGGATGCCGGGGAAGGCCCGGGCGTTGTACTTGCCGGTCCAGGCCCGCAGCGACACCTTGCTGCCGGTTTTTGCGCGCCAGGCGTTCAGGAGCGCATCCTGCTGGTCCATGGAGGCGTTATGGCCCTGGATGCCGGGGAACAGCACGATAGCGGTCACGATATTGTCCGGGATCGGGAAATCCGGCACCTGGTCATAGGGGTGATAGGCCAGCAGCAGCAGCCTAGTATCAATCTTTTCCGCTTTCAGGCGGTCGGCAATCCTGGCGGTGAACTTCCATACTGCGTGGGAAACCTTTTGCCGCTGGGCCAGGTCTTTGCTGACCTGGTCCGCATCGGCGATTTTTGCGCACACCGGGCATTTGCACCAGACGAAGCCATCATCATGGGTCAGGTTGACAATGCCTTGGGAAAACATCGATGGCCAGCGGTTCGGGGTGGCACTGGAAAATGGGGGGATATTGCGCGCGGAAGGCGGCAGCCCCTGCGAGAACGCCTTGATGTCGGCAAAAATTTCCTGTTCGATGCCACTATTTACGCAGATTTGGCAGTGGTGTCGGTTTTTATACTCAGGGATGCGCTTCCCGTCGTTGCCCAGGGCGAAATACTCCGGGTGGGTTTTCAGGAACCGGTTGATGTAATCGCCTTTTTGCAGCGAATTGCTCATATTGCGCATCAAAATCCGGTGCCGGGAACGCATTTTCGCCAGTTTCACATTGCCCGGGAAGCGGCGATTGGCGCAGACACGCACCTCGTCGTACCACTGGCCGGGTTCGCCGACCGTTCTGATGTCCATCGCGGGATAATCGAGCAAATCAATGGATTCAGGCAGGGCCAGAGTTTTTTGCGGCACAATGGTACCCATTTTACCGGGGAAATAGAATCTCACCCCCGCGAAGCGTTCCAGGAATTCATACACCCCGAACAGCGTCGCGTAATCTTGTACTTCCAGCATATCCAGATGGCCGCTGTCGCCTTTGACAAAGTCCGCCGGGCCCTTGCTGTCCTGGCCGGAGATGAAGACCAGGTTGCCTTTTTTTACGATCCGGTACCCATCACGCGGGACGCCCTCGAGCGACACCCCGGCAGCGCGCGCCATTTCACAGTCCCCCAGGACAATGCACAACGCGTCCGGATTGACGGCTGGAGAAGGCTGGACCTGGTTCCCGCCTTCTTGCAGGAAGACCAGCAATTCCTCCGCGGCGAAATTAACCAGCGGATATTTTTCCGGCACCACGATGTTAATGGCCCCTGCGGCCTTATGGTCGCCGGCCAGGCGGCAAAATGGCGCCTCGAGGGCAGTCAAGGCACTGCCAGCGAGGAAGCCAGCGAGCAAGAATAATTGTTTCAGCCGGTCGGTCATGGTCTTCCTCCTATTGGCAAGGGTGACCCTCAAGGCCGCCTTGTCTGGTTGTACCTTAACCCGCGTGGTGTCAGCGCTTGCACCATGGCAAAAGCGGTTGCTTCTGGGTCTGGATACCTTATGGTTGTGGTTTTTCCAGCTTGCTGGACAGCGCCTGGAAGACCTTGTCCGACAGAGACGAATAACTGTCATTATGGGCAGGGTAAATGGGCTCCAGGAAGGAAATATCGACCTTTTGGAAAAACCGCGGGAAGACTTTGCCGCGCGGCAGGGCCTTAAAGGCGCCATCCACGGCCACCGGCACGATGGGCACTTCCAGTTCCCGGCCCAAGATGGCGAAGGTGTGTTTGAAGTCGCCCAGGCTGCCGTCCATAGTGCGCGTCCCTTCCGGGAAAATAATCACCTTCTTGTTCTTTTTCAGGACATCGGCAAGTTTCTGCAGGGACAATTTCAGGTCCTTGTTGATGTCCATGACAATGACATTGTGGCGGCTGGCCATGAAGCGCTGCCACCAGTGCCGGACATGCTCGGCCTTGGCGTAGAAAAAAGTATCCCGCAGGACCGTCCGCTTCAGGAACGCCATAATAAATAGCCCGTCCAGGTAGCTCTGGTGATTCAGGGCCAGGATGCAGGCGCCCTCCGGGACATTCTCCACATTATTGCCTTTCAAGCGGAACAGGCAGCGCAGGAAGAAGCTGGAGCAGAGGTTCAGCCAGTGGAAAGTCACCCAGCTCCGGGGCAGCTTCAGGCTGACTTTTTCGCGCAGCAGTTCGCCCCATTTGAAATGCTTGTCCGCCGAGACCGTAGCGGCCAGCCCGTGCATGTATTCGGCCAGTTTTCGCGGCGTGGGGTGATCTAGCAGAGTCTGTTCCTGGACCTCCAGCGCGAAGGTGCCGCTTAAAAATACCTGAAAACTCACCTTGCCCAAGGAATCTAGACTCAGGTCCAGCTCGAAATGATCATCGGGGTTGATGTCCAGCCCGGTCTGCCCCCGCAGGAATTCCTTGATCACCCGGTATTCTTCCAAATCCGGTTCCGGAGCAGCATCGGCCTTTGCCCGGCGGGCATTCACCGCCAGGGCCGGCAATTCGTGGCGCTTGAGCTTGCCCAGGCGGGTCCTGGGCAGGGATTCCTGAATCAGGGTGCATTTGAGAATCCGCTTGTAGCTGGAAGCCCCCTGGTTGTATTTCCTGACCACTTCCGAGCGGATGGTTTCTTCCAGATTGACAATCCCGCGGGCCTGCATCGCTTTGATGTTCGGCAGAATCAGTGCCTGCAAGGCATCACCGGACGCCAGCACCGCGACCTCGGAGATAAAATCAGCATACTTGAGCAGCTTCTGCTCCACTTCCTCAGGATTGATATTCTTGCCGCTGGGCAAGACAATGATTTCTTTGCGGCGGCCGGTAATGAAGATATATCCATCTGCGTCGACGTGCCCAAGATCGCCGGTATAGAACCAGCCCTCGCGCAGCACCGCGGCGGTTTCTTCCGGGCGCTCGAAATACCCCAGCATGACATTCTTGCCCCGTACGGCGATTTCGCCGTCGACACAACGCACCTGGTTGCAGGGGATGATCTGCCCGGCCGCACCTTTGCGTCCTTTGCCGGGGTGGGTGAAGGACACCATGGGGGCGGTTTCGGTAAGCCCGTACCCGAGCAGGATTTCAAAGCCCAGGGTCCGGAAATCCTTGATCACGCCGGCATCCAGGGCGGCACCTCCGCAGGGCATATAGCGGATGGCCCCGCCGAAACGCCGCTGCACGGCTCCGAAGACCAGGCGGGAAAAGGCAAGACTATTGACTCTGGCGCAGAGGAAAAACAGCAATAAGGCCAGTTTGCTCTGGCGGATTTTGCTCATCAGTCCATCCCGCAGCAGGGTAAACAACCTGGGCACCCCGACGAACAGAGTGACTTTATTCTCGGACAGGGTGCTGAGGATATCAGCGGCGACCAATGACGGGGCGAAAACGATGGTTGCGCCGATCGTCAGGGGCATGACCATGGTTCCCTGCAGCGGCAGCACATGGTGCAGGGGCAGCAAGACCATAACCCGGTCATCCGAACGATAGATGGGCACTTCCGCGGACACGGAATGCAGATTGGCCCAGATATTCTCGTAGGTCAGCATCACCCCTTTCGGGCTGCCGGTGGTGCCGGAGGTATAGACAATCACTGCCACTGCCGAGGCCGCAGGCTCGGCAATCGCATCCTCGGCCGGGATGGGCGCCTCTGCCGGCATCTGCTCAAAAACCACGACCCGGGTCTGCACCCCGGCCAGCTGCGCCGCGCTGCGGGCTTTCTCGAGATTGGCCTCGGAACAGAACAGGGCCGTCGGGCGGCAGTCTTTCAGGATATACGCCACTTCTTCCGCAGTCGAGGCCGCATCCACCGGCACCGGAATAGCTTGCGCCTTCCAGCAGCCGTAGAACGCATACACCCATTCCAAGCGGTTCTCAGAAAAAATCACCACCCGATCGCCGGGGGCGGCGTTGCTGGCGTGACAAAACTGGGTGGCTTTGCCGAGCAGTTCCCGGAAAGTAACCCGGATTTCCTTGTAAATCAAAGCAATTTTGTCGCCCGCCTGTAATATCGTCATGCTATATTCCTAGTAGTCAATGGCAAGAGGTAAAAAACATAATATATAGCGCCAAATTCACAATAACCAGATTGTATCCGGCACTGCCGGACTGCCGCCCACTGGGAAAAAATAAAGCTCCAGCCGCTGCAGTCGCGGTATAAATTAATCGCCCAAGTGCCCGGGAGCAGTGGAGAACAAACAACTGATCTCAGCGGTCCTGGGGATGGACCATCCAGGTATTGAGGCGCATTTTGTTGATGTCCAGCGACGTAACATGCATATCGGCAAACAGGGTATTGCAGGTTTTCAGACCGGAATGGCGGTAATCCACCTTCGCACCGCGGTCGGTCTTAATCGAAAAGGGATACGAAGTAGTAGCCAGATAGACATAGCTAGCCGGGTTGGGGTCGTCGTTGGTCGCAGATGCATTCAGGGACATGCCATCGGCCAAATAAAGCTTCTCGGCCGGGCGGAAGACCTCGGTGATGCGTTCCACGTAACCAGGGGCCCCCATGCTAGAACGCATGTAGTAACAGATGCCGTAGCTGCAGACCGTGTATGCCCCCCCGGCATTGGCATGCAGAATATCGGCCGGACAGAGTAGCGCTCCGGCCATGGCCGGGGGGATGG
>JAAYYJ010000034.1 GCA_012515455.1 Oligosphaeraceae bacterium | reverse complement strand
GCGGCAGCACCCCGGGCAAAATTCCCGCGGCAGACGCATAAGGCGCGCGTCTCAGTTCCCTTCCAGAGCCCGGATTTCCCAGCGCAGAGTGCCGGCCGCGGCCGGCGTTAGAGCGAATTCCGTTTTGTTCAATCCGCACTGCCATCGTTTCTGCACCGAGGAGTCTTCCGGCACGAAGGTCCCGCACTGGCAGCTGGCATTCTGGCTCAACACCGTCAGGGCAGCCCGGGCCGGGCCGTTTTGGAGCAGGATTTTACCCTGGTCAGTTCTGCTGGCGCTGCCGGCACTGATCAGCGGCAATTGCATGGTCAATTCCCGGGTGCTGGCCCAATCATCCTCGACCAGGAGATGCTTCGCCGCCAAATCCAGCTGCAGAGTCCGGCGGCAGTACTGCAGCTCCAATTCCGCAGGGTAGGCTCCGGCCAGGTCCAAAGTGAAGCGCAGTGACTTGCCGTCCTCCTGGAACTCCACCGCCCGGGTAGCGAATTCCCGGCCATAGCATTGCCCCAGTCCGGAAAACGAGGGCACGTTATGACCGAAGGAGTTGATGATATTGCTCTTGAAACGATTTTCCGAAAATGTATCTCGGCTGTATTCGGGGGCGCCTAAATCAACAATCAACGGCTCGCCGGCCAGCATCAGGATGAACTGCCCCAAGTCGTTGTGGTTGTGGCTCTCGCGGTTGTGACCGCCTTTGGCGGCAAAGGCCAGACCGGGGACTTTGGCAAAGACCAGCTCGGTCACCGGGTAATACGCTATCTTCGCTTCCTCCGCGGCCGCCCTGGTGGTCTCCGCCGGCAGCCAGAAAATCCAGGCCAGCAGATTGAACAGCGGCCAGTCGCTGACCACCTCCCCGGCGGCAGGTTCTTGTTCCAGGCGGGCCAGCTGCCGGGCCGTGAACGACAATAACTTCTGCGATTGCAGACGTTCGCCCAGACGCTGACAGAACTGCAAGGGCGGCAGCATCTTGCCGCTGCTGTCCGAAAAGCTCGCGAACCACGCTCCCCCGAGATTGGCGTCGACAATAAATTCGGCCATCGGGCGCAAGCGCGCATCAGCGTAGATATTGTTTGCCTCCGCCCCCAGCATCATCAGCTGCTCCAGAAAGGCGGTCATAATTCCAGGTGATACGGTCCAGTAACTCGGTCCTTCATTGCAGGCGCCATCGGCGGGATATTTGTCCAGATAATTTTCTCCGAACTGACACAGCCGCAGAGCCAAGCTGCGCAACCGGTCCGGCTCCGGGGCCAGCACTACCCGCGCCGCCCCCAGGATATTGGCGCAGCACCAGGGCGTCCAGTTGTTGCGCCCTTCCCCCCACCAGAACGGGAACGGTGTCAGCTCCACCGGTGCAATGACCCGCTCAAGGATGCGGCGCTGCAACACCTCGACCAGGCACTGCGACTGCTGGGACAGCTGCTCCCCCAGCAGTTCCAGAACCTGAGCCAAAGTCATGCCGGTCTCAGCTGCAAACAGATCAACCGTGGGTACGTCCTCGTTCGGCAATGCATCGTGATGCCCCCGGATATGGGCCGGCAGGCACCAGGTCGGCTCAGCGGCAATATCCCAGAGGTAGTCGATAATCTTGTCCAGAAAACGACCTTTGCGCTCCCAACATTCAGCCAGCACCAGCTTAGTGAGCTGCCGCCGCCGCTGAAAATAACATTTTTCGAAGTGAGAACGGTTGCCGTTGCGGGTAAACTCCATGAACAGCGAGGCCGGCAGGGTCGGCACCTCGGCCGGCAGAACGGCCTCGGCAGCCTGGATCAGCTTCGCAAACAGAGCGCGGTTACGCTTGGAACCGGCAATCTTTTCCCAATCCTGCGCCTGGCTGGCGGCGGGGAAAGCCGGGCGGGCGCTCAGCACCTCCGGCAAGCATTCTGACAATCGCATGTTCTCTCCCAGGTTTTAGTAGTGACGGTGTTGTTCCAGGACCTCGGCATAGAAATTGGCCAAACGCTGGCTGATCCGGGTCCAGGTATATTTGTTCTGCACTTCCAGCCAAGCATTCCGAGCCAGATGCTCCGCCAGCCCAGGCTGGCGAGCGCGCTGGCAAGCTTGCAGCAGAGAGGACAGGTCATCAGATTTGAACAGCAGGCCGGTCTCCCCGTCCCGGACCAGATATTGCAGCCCGCCCACTGCCGCTGCGATGACCGTCCTGCCCGCACACCAGGCCTCCAGCACCACAATGCCGAAAGGCTCATGCAACGAGGGCAGGAAAAACAGGTCTGCCTCCTGATACGCAGCCACCAGGCGTTCGTCATCCGGCCGCAAGCCCGGGAAAATGGTCACCCGCTCAGAGAGGTTATGGTCCTGACAATATTGCTGCAGCTGCTCCAGATACCAGCTCACGGTGCAGGGACCAATCAACAGCAGGTGCACATCCTCGCCGGCACGAAGCTGCTCGGACAGCATCTTCAACAGCAGCAGTTGATTTTTCTGATAGTCAATGCGCGACACACACAGATAAAGCTTGCGCTCCGGCGGTAGATTGAGTTTATGCCGCCAGCTGTAGTTCACTGGCTGCCGGAACTGCTGAACATTCACACCGTTAGGCAGATGGATGATGCGCTTGCCCGGATAGAGTTCCTGCAACCTTGGCACCTCGTTGGCACCTACGCT
>JAAYYJ010000316.1 GCA_012515455.1 Oligosphaeraceae bacterium | reverse complement strand
GCCATTGAGAAGGTCAGTCACTACCGGATCAGCCACGGCCAGGCGGTGGCTATGGGGCTGGTGCTGGTGGCTGATGCCGGCTTGCGGCACGGCATTACCTCGGAAAGCTGCCGGGATGCTATCGTCGAGGCGCTGTCCCGCTGCAATCTGCCGCTGCTCTCACCCTACCAGATTGAGGAATTGCTGCCCGCGATGGGACACGATAAAAAACGCTCGGGCAGCAAAATCACCCTGGTGGTGCCCAGGGAGATCGGCCATTGCGAGCTGCTGCAGCTCGCAGTGGAGGACCTGCCGGCTTTTTGGGGCGCGAAAGGAGCACTGGAACAATGAACGCTGATAGTCTGACGATAATGCCGGGGCTGCCGGGCGGGACTCTTGCCGCCATTCCGGCCAAGGCCGAAGCACACCGGGCCCTGATTGCCGCCGCTTTGGCCGACCGTCCCACCCTGGTCCAGGGCCTTAGTGGCGAATTGTCAGCCGATATTTCCGCGACCCTGCAGGTGCTCACGGCCTTGGGAGCGACCTTGGAGAGTACCTCCAACGGACTGCGCGTCCTACCGCTCAAGAGCATTCCTGACCTGGCCTGCGCCGACTGCGGCGAGAGCGGCTCGACCCTGCGTTTCATCCTGCCGGTGATTGCGGCCCGGGCTGGCCGGGGACAGGAAATTACGCTCTGCGGCCGGGGACGGCTGCCGGAACGGCCCCTCCAGGAGCTGCTCACGGCTCTGCGGCAGCATGGCGTCACAGTCGCGCCGGAGCGATTGCCCTTAAGCATTTCCGGAGGATTGACCGCCGGCGATTACGAAATGCCGGGGAATGTCAGCTCGCAGTATATTTCCGGGCTGCTCTTCGCCTTGCCCATGCTGGAGCACGACAGCCAAATCCGCCTGACCGCATCCCTGGAGTCAGCCGGATATGTGGATATGACCCTGCAGACGCTGGAAAAATTCGCGGTTCGGGCCGAAAAAAATTCGGCTGGCTGGGCGATTCCCGGCCGGCAGCAGTATCGTTCTCCCGGGGTCTTCGTGGTCGGGGGCGATTGGTCCAACGCCGCACTCTGGCTGGCGGCCGGCGCTATGGGGCGCCCGGTGGCGGTGACCGGCCTGGATTTGTGCTCCCGCCAGGGCGACCGGGCGGTAGTTGAGATTTTGCGGCGGTTCGGCGCCCGGATCGAGTGCAGTGGCGATTCTGTGCGCGTTTCTCCTGCTGCTCTCACCGGCATCACCCTTGACGTGCGTGATACTCCCGACCTGCTGCCGGTGCTGGCGGTAGTCGCAGCCGGAGCGTCTGGAGTGACGCGATTTACCCACGCCGCCCGGCTGCGCCTGAAGGAGAGCGACCGCCTGGCGACAGTGGCGGCGCTGCTGCGGGCCCTGGGCGGCGAGGTGCAGGAGTACCCGGATGCCCTGGAAGTGACCGGTCACGGCACCCTGGCGGGCGGATGCTGCGATGCCGCCAACGACCACCGCCTGGTGATGGCCGCCACCCTGGCCAGCGTTCTGGCTCAGGGCGAAGTGGTTCTGAGCGGCGCCCAGGCGGTGCAGAAATCATATCCCGGGTTGCTGGATGATTTCCGCCGTCTGGGGGGGGAATGCTCCCTCCGGCCGGCTGGCCGGGCAGACTGACAGCAGAGCAGCAGAGCAGCAGAGCAGCAGAGCAGCAGAATAATTTCTTACTCTATTTTTTTCATTCCGAGAGCAACAATCAACCAGGAAGGTAAAGCAGATGGACCTCAATGAATGCCGGGCGAAGATTGACGCCATAGATGATTCGATGCTGAAGCTCTTCGTCGAGCGGATGCAGGTCGCCCACGATGTGGCGCAATATAAACAGCAAAATCACCTCCCGGTGGGGGACCCGGCCCGGGAGCGGGAGATACTGGTGCGCATGGCCAAGGCCGCGGGGCCGGCTCTGGCGGGCTACACTCAACGGCTATACGCAATGCTTTTCGATGTCAGCCGGGCCTACCAGCACGAATTAAAGCAGCCCAATGGCGGCATCTCCAGTCAGATCCAGAAAGCCTACGCGGATACCCCGGCAGAATTCCCGAATATGGCCAGCGTGGCAGTGCAGGGCACCGACGGCGCATATTCCGAATTCGCGGCCGAGCGCTGTTTCGGCTTGCCGGAGATTACCTGGGTGCGCAGTTTTTCCGGTGTCGCCCAGGCGGTGGAGAAGGGGTTGTGCAAATACGGCATCCTGCCGGTGGAAAACAGCAATTATGGCACTGTCGGGGCGGTATATGATTTGATGCAGCAGCATAAATTTCACGTGGTGCGGAGCTTGAAGCTGCATATCGCCCACGCGCTTTTGGCCCTGCCGGGAGCCAAGCTGGAGAATATCAAGGAGATCATCTCGCACGAGCAGGCTCTGGGCCAGTGTGAGAAATTCCTGAATGCTCACCCGTCCATCAAGGTCACCTCGGTGGAGAACACCGCTGTGGCCGCGAAAATGGTGGTGGAATCGAACCGTAAGGATATTGCTGCGATTGCCAGCAAGAACTGCGCGAAGCTCTACAATCTGGCGGTGCTCAGTGATGACGTTCAGAACAGCCCCAACAACTACACCCGTTTCATCTGCATCGCCAAGGACCTGATGATCTTCCCGGGAGCCACGCGAATCAGCCTGCTGCTCTCCCTGCCGCACCGCCCCGGGGCGCTGTATTCGGTGATCGCCAAATTCGCTGCCTTAGGCCTGAATCTGCTTAAACTCGAGAGCCGCCCCATGCCGGGCAGCGATTTCGAATTCCGCTTCTATTTCGATATCGCCGCCCCGGAGCGCTCCGCGGCAGTGCTGCGGCTGCTGGACGAGCTGGAGTCCGAGCTGGAAAACTTCACCTTCCTGGGCTGGTACAGCGAGGTCTGAAAAAGAACACCGGTCTCAGTCAGGGTCTTACCCCATCCTGCCTGAGACCCAGGGTTAATAGCCTACCATATTTTTATACCTATGGTGATGGTGAGGGTCATCCAGAGACCGAGCAGCAGGAAGATGCTCCCGGTGATCCGTTGGGCCCAGAGCTCGAATCTGGCCAGGAGATGGTAGGTGCGGCCCACTTGGTTGGCACTGAAGGCGAGCAGGAAGGCAAAGAGCAGCACCGGCAATCCGGTCGCCAGGCCGAACAGTGCGGGCAAGGCCACTCTGGAATTCACCTTGATGGCCAGAGGCAGCAGGCTGCCGAAAAACAGCGCTGCGGAGGTCGGGCAGAAGCTCAAGGCGAAGATCACCCCCAGCAGGAAAGAGCCCCAGACGCCCATTTTTTCGACCCGCTGCTGCAGTTTTGCCCCTGCGTGGCCTCCGGAGAAAAAATTGACCTGCAGCAGTCCCAGCAGCACCATGGCCACCAGAATCAGCAGCGGCCCCATCAGCAGATTCATATACTTCTGCAGGCTATGGGAGAGCTCTGGGGCCGCGGTCAGCCCGCTGACCAGGATAATCCCCAGGGCCGCATACGCCAGAACCCGCCCCAGAGTATACAACAGCCCGCTGGTCAGAACCAGCCCGACTTTGCCGACCTTGCGGGAGACGAAGCTGATGGCCGCGATGTTGGCCGCTAGCGGGCAGGGGCTGATGGAGCAAAGCACCCCCAGCCAGACTGCGGTCGCCGCCGCGAGAATGTATTCGTGCATATCGATTCAGTGGTCACGAAGTGAGGGGTTGCAGATCACCAGGTGGTCGCGGTCGTGGTCGCGTCTTGCGTTTTCGGGATATCGGCCAGGAAGTCAGTGATGCCTTTGGCGATGTAGCTCTTGAAGTCTGCATCAGATTGCCCGATAATGGTCCAGATCTGATCCAGATTGACGTGCTTGTCGCCACGCTGCAGCACTACGCTCTTGCTCGTCAGAGCATAAGTTTTCACAAAATGCGCATTCTCTTTCGCGTCGGTATTGACCGGTTTGAAGACCAGACTGCCGGCGGCCAGCTGCGGAGCAAAACTGGTCTCAAGGACTTCTTTGGTCAGGCGCTCAAACTTATTGCAGGTCAGGCAACGGATATTATTGTGGAAATAATACACTGTCACAGGCGCAGCCGCGGCCAAGTCGCCCTGCGCTACCCCGGCGGAGCTGCCGGTGGAGCAGTCTGCAGCAGTCGGGCAGGAGCCCAGCAAGGGGCAGCCTGACTGGCCGCAGAATTCCCGTGAGATCAGCGCTGCCAGGCTGAAGCCCACGAAGAGCAGCAGCAGCAGGGTCAGGAATTTTTTTCCGCCGCGGCAGCAGGATGAGCTGTCCGCCTTCGGGGGGGCGTCTTTTTCCGTACTGCCGCAGCAGCAGTGCCTGTCCGGAGGCGGTATTGTCCTTGTCGTCAGAACAGCAGGCGGTTTTAGATCCGGGCTCATCTTCGCTGCTGCCGCAGCAGCAACTGTGCTGCCCTTCTTCCTGGTCGGCATCTTTTTCCGGGTCACTGGCGGCTTTGCTGGTGCCGGAGGGTTTCAGAAATACCGCGGCTTCTTTTTCCGAGAGGACTTTGCCGATGCTGACCACGTTGCCATCGATGGCCAGAGCAGGAGTCATCATCACACCCATGGCGGTGATTTTATTGATATCGGTCACTTTCTCAAGTTCGCACGGCAAGCCGAGGTTTTTGGCCGCTGCCGCGACATTCGCATATAACTTCTGGCATTTTTCGCAGCCGCTGCCCAGTATTTGTACTTTCATGGTCTTCTCCTTTGGTTTTGATAATCGGGAAATCTGAATTGTAACAATTAATCGGATGGATACTAAAGAATCTGCTGGTGCTGAGGCCTGTCAGAGTCAGTCATTCTGGGGGGATCTGGCCGCTCGGCTGTTATTGCGCTGGGTCTGGTGGGAACCAGGCGGTGGTGCGGTTGGCGATCCTGACCAAAAGCAGCATCACCGGGACCTCGACCAGCACCCCGACTATGGTCGCCAGAGCCACGGGGGAGGAGGTGCCGAACACAGCAATTGCCACCGCCACCGAGAGCTCAAAAAAATTGGAAGCGCCGATCATCCCGGCCGGTGCGCCTATTTTATGAGACACTCCCAGGCAACTGCAAGTGGCATAGGCGATGAAGAAAATCAGGAATGTCTGCAGGATGAGCGGGATGGAAATCAGCAGGATATGCAAGGGGTTACTGACAATGACCTGTCCTTGGAAGGCGAAAATGATCAGCAGTGTAAGGAGCAGTCCGACCATGGTGATGTGATTGAATTTCGGCAGGAACTGATTTTGGAAATAGTCCTGACCCTTGTGCTTCAGCAGCCATAACCGGGTCAGCACTCCTCCCGCCAATGGAATCACCACAAAGAGCAGCACCGACAGGATCAGGGTGCTCCAGGGCACCGCGACATCGGAGAGTCCCAGCAGGAATTTCACAATAGGGATGAATGCAATCAGGATAATCAAGTCGTTGGTGGCCACCTGTACCACCGTGTAGGCGGGGTTGCCATTGGTCAGATGGCTCCAGACGAAGACCATCGCGGTGCAGGGAGCGGCACCCAGCAGCACCGCCCCGGCCAGATAATCACGGGCCAGCTCCGGCGTTATCCATTTCTTGAAGATCACGAAGAAAAACAGTACTGCGATACCGTACATGGTAAAGGGCTTTATCAGCCAGTTTACGATCCAGGTCACAAACAGTCCGCGGGGATTCTTGCCCACATCGCGGATGCTCTGGAAATCTACCTTCATCATCATCGGGTAGATCATCAGCCAGATAAGAATGGCAACCGGTACCGATACCTGGTAATATTCGAAACGGTTCAAGAAACGGGGAATACCGGGCAGGTAGCGGCCGATGGCAATGCCTCCCAGCATGCACAGCACCACCCAGGCCGTGAGGTATTTTTCAAAAAAACTGATGCCGGGACAATTCTCTTTCATGGGCAGAAACACCTTTCTTGAATTATGCTGTCACGATTCGGAGGGACAGTTCGCCGGTGCCGGGGTCAGTTCACAAGTTCTTTGTTCAATTTCCGGGCTGTGCGCAGGGGGGTGAGAAGATTCTCGACCCGTTCGTAGCCGGCCTTGCGCAGGCTGCGCCGGGCCATCGCCGCTCTGCCGCCCAGATGGCAATAGACCGCGATCGGCGTGCACTTGTCCGGTACTTGGGCCGGGATCAGGCTCGTGATATGGTTGTACGGCATCAGCAGCGCACCCTCGACATGCCCCTCTGAGTATTCAGAGGAGGTACGTACATCAATGACCACTACGCCTCTGGACAATTCCTCAGGCGAAAACGCGCTGCCGGAGCAGCCGTTCGTGCCGGACGGTGAGAAAGCCGACAACAACAACTGCCCCAAGCGGTTACAGAAGCGGCTGAAGAAGTTTTGCGCTTTCATCATTCTATCAAGGCTCCAGGGAGGGTTTGCACGTATTCCTTGATTTCGTCGCGGACCCGGCGGTACACGGCGAGCTTCTCTGCTTCAGTTCTGCATTCCCGGGCCAGGGTTGGCGGGTCATCGAAGCCGACATGCAGGACCTGGGTTTGGCCGGCGAAAGCCGGACAACTCTCGTGGGCGTGCCCGCAGACCGTGACAACGTAATCGAAGGATGCGTTGCCCAATTCCCGGAGCAGCTTCGAGTGCTGAGCGGAGATATCCACCCCGGCTTCAGTCATTACCCTCACAGCATACGGATTCAGGCCATGCTTTTCTATCCCAGCGGAAAAGGGCTCCAATTCTGTGGATTTCAGCGCGCGCGCCCAGCCTTCTGCCATCTGGCTGCGGCAGCTGTTGCCGGTGCAAAGAAAAAGAATTCTTACTCGTGTGTCGCTCATTTTGCGGCCTTTCTGTAGACTTAGCATCAAAACAGGATTCAGATGTTCCCGTAGACAAAGCCCAAAATGGTGGAGAAGACGATGACCAGGCTGACAAATACGGCGGTTTTCTTCGGGCCCATAAGGCCATTTAAAACCAGCATACTGGGCAGAGACAGCGCCGGGCCGGCCAGCAGCAGCGAGAGTGCCGGGCCCTTGCCCATCCCGGAGCCCAGTAGGCCTTCCAGAATCGGTACCTCG
>JAAYYJ010000315.1 GCA_012515455.1 Oligosphaeraceae bacterium | reverse complement strand
CGGCAATCCCAAGTCCTACTGGGGGTCGGACATCAAGGACCCAGCCGTCAAACCGCCACACTGGCTGCTTTTCGACTTCGGCCGCGAGATCACCTGCAATACCATCACTCTGGATTTGGTGCGGTGTACTTTCAGTGACAGTATGACCTTGGCAATCAATGTCTTCAGGCTGGAATATGAGGAGAATGGGGATTTCAAGACCATAGCGGAATGCAAGGGCCTTCTCAGTGAGTATCGCCAGGCTCTGAAGAGCAAAGATTTAAGTGCCCTCTACAACGTACGCATGCCGGAATTGCGGCAGGTATTTCAGTTTAAACCGGTGAAGACCTCCAAGATTCGCCTGGTTGTAATGGATCATATCGCGCGACTCGATGAAATGACGGTTGCCTTCGAAAACGAGCAGGCACCCGCACCCAAGGCCAGGCCGAAAACTGCCCCCATTGATGACGGCGTGCTGCGCTTCTCCTTCGCCCCTGAGGATGCTGAGCTGTATCCTGGGTTTGTGCGGGGAGAATTCAAATCCGCCAGCAAGATTTATTACTCCAACCGGGGTGAGAACGAGCTGGTGCGGCGGTATTTAGCCAGGGGAACGGGCGATGCCACGTTTACGGTTCCGGTCAAGCCAGGGATTTACCGGGTAATGGTGATCGGCGGTGACCTGCGGGCACCCACGCCAGGAGCCAAGCTGGTTATCAACGGCGATTCTATGACTATCCCGCCGAACTTCGAGAATGTATTCTTTTGGGACGAAAGAACGGTGGAGGCAACTGACGCCATTCGCATTGATGCCCAGGGCGACTGGCTGGTCAATGCCGTCCTCATTGCGAATCTTGAGGCGGCCGAGGCCTACGATACTGCAGTGAACCGCCTGGTCATAGGACCGGATTTCCACCACCTTAAATTGGACCCCCAGCCGAGCAACAAGCAACCGCCGGCCCTTTCCGTGCAGGAGCGGGAAACCGGTTATGTGTTCTATACACCTAGCCTGCAACAGCGCATTTTCCCCTTCACTGCGCCTTTGGATTCCCAAAAGGCCGCGGCGGTCAGCGCGACTGCGGCCGGCAACACCAGCAAGGCGATCAGCATAGCCGCATACGCACTGAAGCATATTCCTGGCTTTGCGGTCAAGGTTCGTGCCCCTGCATTGAATGGCGTGATTCTGCCCACGAGCATCCATCCCATCCGCTGCTGGCCGCAGCGCACTGGCCACAAAGGCGCTGCCAGGACTTATTTCAAGGTGCCGGAAATGCTGGATGACAACCACGCTGCCTTCCTGGAGGCAGCAACCTCACGGCAGTACTATATCCTGGTGGATGTTCCCAAGGGGACTTCTCCCGGCCTCTATACTGGCTCGGTTGAGATCGCCGGCAGCGGCATAACACCGCGCAGTATTCCCTTAAACTTCACAGTTCATCCCTTTGACCTGGACCAGCTGGACAATAAGCAGTATGCCGCAATGTATATGAGCGACAGGATCCGTGGCGGCATTGCCGTCGCTCCTTCCAGGTTTACCCCGGAGGAGCAGCTGAGCATGGACCGGGAACGCCTGGCCGACATGCGCAAACATAACATGAATTCGGTGGTCTTTCCGCCTGTGCGCTACCTCAATAAAGAGCAGTTTGAGACAGTCTACCTAGCCGTGAATCAGCGTCTGGACGAGGCGGGTTTTCCCCGCTTGCCGATGCCTTATCACAACCAGCAGCTGAATCCGCAAATAGTGGAGGAGATTAAGGAAATTGTGACCCGCACCGGTCTGCGTGAAATTCTCTTCTATCCTGTGGACGAGCCCCATTTTGACAAGCGCCACATTGCTGATGTGATGTACCCGATGGTCAAGACCGTCCCTGGTGTCCGCACGTATTCCACCGTCTCCCAGCAGGATGTTGACAGTTTCGGCAAGTCCCTCGACTTCCGGTGCTATATGGTCGGCAAGACTCTCTATCATTTCGAGCCCGAGCGCATCCTCGCAGATTGCCAGCGTGACGGGGCCCATTTCTGGTGGTACACCAATGCCGCCCGTGAATACCCGGACTGCACCAGGTACAAGGCTGGCTTCTTCCAGTACAAATGCCAGGCAACCGGCCAGTTGTACTGGGCCTATGACCACCTGCAAAACGATCCGTTCAATGACTTCGACAGCACCAACGATCACCTCTCAATCATCTATGTCGGAACGAAAATCCATTCCACCATCCAATGGGAAGGCATCCGGGAAGGGCTCGATGATCTGAGGTACGCCTATCTGCTCGATGACCTCGTGGCGGCAGCGCCGGTTGATTCCCCGGAAGCAAAATTCGGCAAGGCCGTGCAGGAACGCGTCCTGGCGGAGACCGTCACCGACCTGGATGTGTTCAAGGAGAAGTTCGGCGAGGACATCGCCATTCACCAGCAATGCATTTGGGAACCAGAGAAATTTGATGCATTGCGTGATGCCATCATTCAGGCCATTCTCAAGCTGAAGCAGCCCGGCGCCAGATAAGCACAGAGCCGGAATATTTCTCCTCAGGCATGCTGCCGCCGGAGCTTTGTGGCTGGCGTTGGTGCGGGGGCGCGACAGGCGGCAATATATTGCCGGCGGCGGGCAGGTCAGAGTCCACAAGAGCACTGACCGGCTTGCCTGGCCGCGGCCGGCACCAGCAAACCGCCAGGCCTGATTATTCTACTCAGACACGCACCTGACTGGGGGAGGCATAGCTGTTGGTGCCGCCTGGCATTTTGCTGCTGCCCCAGACGGCTGAGACGTCCGGGCGAGTTATTTTCCCGGTCCCGGGCAGTTCTTTTCCGCCTGGCATTGATATGGATTGGTGTAGCGCGGTGCCAATTTCGGCGAGAACTTCTCCTGGGCGTTGATAAAGCGCTTGGCCAGGGTTGGCCAGATGGCGAGGTCCGGAGTGTGCAGCCCCAGCAGCATCCCATGGTCGCCGCGGGGAAAGAGATGCAGCTCGCAGGGGCGCTGTTGGGCCGCCATCGCCTGGGCGAAGAGGACGCTGCTGTTGTAATCTACAATCTGGTCGGTGAGCGTATGCCAGATAAACGCCGGCGGGGTATGCCTGGTTACGCATTGGTCGGGAGAGAAACTGAGCTTTTCCTGGTTGGCACGTTCTTTCCCCAGGAGATTCTCGGCGCAGCCCGGATTGCGGTTTTGGGTGAAGGACAGCACGCTGTAGGAGAGCAACAGGTAGTTCGGCACGTATTCATAGCGGTCATAATCATCACCAGCCAGGGCGGGAATGCCCTGGGCAATGCTGGTGCCCAGGCAGGCGGCCAAATGGCCACCGGCCGAAAAGCCGCAGACGGCAATACACGACGGGTTGATATGCCAGGACCCGGCCTGGCCACGGATAATCCGCATGGCACGGATGGCATCTTCAACCGGCGCCGGAAAGAACGCCGGCTTGACACGGTAATGGAGGACCGCCGCATGAAAGCCCAGCTGGTTGAATCTTTGGGCAATAGGAGCACCCTCGGAGGCGGAGCACACGCAGTGGTAGCCCCCGCCGGGAATCACCAGCACGCAGGGGCGCACACGCTCGCCCGGCAGTATAAATGGCGTGAGGGTG
>JAAYYJ010000314.1 GCA_012515455.1 Oligosphaeraceae bacterium | reverse complement strand
GCCTCCAGTATGGGCCGGGTGGCAGGCAGGGAGGTTGGTGGTTATTTTAAATCCTTGAGCATTTTGCTGATTTCATTGACGCGGCGGTATTTGGCAAAGAAGTACTCTTGTGACTCGCCGCTCTGGAAAGCTCCAGGTGCGGGGGCCTTGCCGCTGAAATACCCCGGTTCCAGGCCCGGGAAAGCCGGGAACTGCTGTCCGGCCACGGTAAATGGCTTTGACAAATCCAGTCCTTTTTCCAGGGCCGGGGAGTCGTTGGGCAGGGTCAGGCCGGGCAAGCCGTCCTGCCCGTCCTGATTCCACAATGAGTTGAACTGTTCCGGCGGCAGCACCAGGTTGTGCTCCAGCACTGCCGGCTCGCGGAATTCCGCTGGCTTGCTGTCGGCCAGGTGGTAGTACAGGTTCCCGGCCATGAGTTCCTGGCTGCCGGGGCTGATGCGCCAGTTGGCGAAGGCGATATTGTTGGCGAAGAAGAAGGGCATTTTGGCGCGGAAGCGCTTGAACAGGTAATTGACCGTGAAAGGCGTGGATGAGCCGCCGTACAGAGTGTTGTGGTAGATGTAGATTTTGCCGGCATCCACCGGATTAGGAGGCTCAGCCTTGTAGACGTACTGGCCATCCACCAGATCGAAATTCTCTGCATCGGCGAACTGGGGATAATATGATGAGCAATGGACAAAGATCTGCGCGCCGCCGCCGGGTTTCTGGATCAGCAGATTCCGGTAGTGGTACTCGAGGCGCTGGTCGCGGGTATGGCGCAGGTTGTGAATGCGCAGCGGGATGCCGCAGTTCGCATAGATGTTGTGATGGAAATGCCCGGTAGTGCCTGAGCTGGTGCACAGGCCCACGCTGGACATCTCCCGGATCACATTGCCGGAACACTCCAGGCCGGGGGCGAAGGCGTCAATGCCGATCAGACCCTGGAGGATGAAATTGTCCTTGATGACGTTATCCGGACTGGAGATATAGACCCCGCTGTCATCCGAACGGGAAGTGCCGATGATGTACTTGAAAATAAGATACATCAAGCCTCCGCGCATATCATCGGCGGCGCGCAGCATGAAGGTCTCGTTCTGAACGAAGCCCGCGGTCAGGATTTTGTCGCGGATCAGGTTGTGATGTGCGCCGTCACGCAGCCAGATGCGCCGTCCGCCATGCATCAGCAGGCAGCGCTCGATGGTGTTTTGGGCACAATCAGGGCCGGTCAATTCAACCTGGCAGCGGCTGCCGCGCAGGTGCAGGTCCCGGATGATCAGATGCTGCTGGTTGTTGATCACGAAACCGTTTCCCGAAGCCACTTTAATCTGGTGCTGTTCCGGCCGGGAAGCATTGGCAAAGCGGATATAGAAAGTACCATCCTGCCAGCCTGAGAGCACATTCCCCCAGGCCGGCCAGAACAGCTCCTTGCGCTGCCCGAAATAGCGGTGCGTGACCTGGATGCCGGCGGGCAGGCGCAACAGGTCGAGTCCCGGCAGGCGTTTGCATTCCGGCCCGAACTTGTCCCAGAGCATATCCTCGTCGATTTCCTCGGGCAGTTGTTTCCAGACTGGCAGGGCCATGGTCTGGCGGTTGATGAATCCCATCATCTTGCCGTCGAACATCACCAGTTCGGGACGCTGGGGCAGGGGGGTCTTCCAGACCATGGGGGCGATTTCCGGTGCCTCCTGCCATTGGGTGAGTATCTGCCCGTCTGGTTCGACGATGCTCTGGAATTCTTGTTTTTCGCCGCGGGTGCCCTGGAAGACAATCGGTGCTCCCTCCTGGCCCGAGCGGGGGAAGCTGACTTGTTCGCGGTACAGTCCCGGTCCGATGTGCACCGTATCTCCGGGGCCGGCGACCGCTGCCGCCCGGCTGATGCTGGCGAAGGGCGCGTCCTTGCCGCCGGACGCCTCGTCGTTGCCGCTCACCGAGACATAATAGTCTCCGGCTCCTGCGCTGGATATCAACCCCAGCAGACTAAGCCCCAGGAGCGTAAAACCTTTCAGCATCTGATCCTCCATTTGGTTGGGATGGTACAAGGATGGCGCCGTGCGTTCTGAAGTCGATACGGGACCGCGATTGCCGGCGTGGCGGGTGGTTATTTTAAATTCTTGAGCATTTTGCTGATTTCATTGGCACGGCGGTATTTGGCAAAGAAGTACTCTTGTGATTCGCCGCTCTGGAAAGCTCCCGGCGCGGGTGCCTTGCCGCTGAAGTACCCCGGTTCCAGGCCCGGGAAAGCCGGGAACTGCTGTCCGGCCACGGTGAATGGCTTTGACAAATCCAGTCCTTTTTCCAGGGCCGGGGAGTCTTTGGCCAGGGTCAGGTCGGGCAAGTCGTCCTGTCCGGACTGGTTCCACAAGGAGCCGAACTGTTCCGGGGGCAACACCAAGTTGTGCTCCTGCACTTCCGGCTCGCGGAATTCCACTGGCTTGCTGTCGGCCAGGTGGTAGTACAAGTTCCCGGCCATGAGTTCCTGGCTGCCGGGGCTGATGCGCCAGTTGG
>JAAYYJ010000313.1 GCA_012515455.1 Oligosphaeraceae bacterium | reverse complement strand
CCGGATCGTCCGGATCCAGATCGCCGAACGCCTGCCGGATCGCGGAATCAACCGGAATGCGCCAAGCCTCCAACGCCTCGGTATCCACCAGCCGGGACAGCGTCGCGTTGATGATCTTCTCTGAAGCCGTCTCGGTTTTCCTGCCGGCGGTGTCGGTGAACTCCTTCTGCTCCGGCGCTCCCGCGGGGGCTACTTCCGGTACGGGCTCCGGCTCGCCCAGCTTGACGCCGAACCGCTCGAAGACCTGCTTCGGGTCCAGTGGGCGACGGGCTGCATTCGCTACCGTAGCGAACATCTCGGCAGTTGCCTTCAGGTCCTCCGGCGGGTGAAAGTCGATAACGAACTTAATGTCGTCGGCATCCGGCATGCCATACTTGAACTGGCAGACCCAGCCGATCAGCGCCTGGAAGCACTCCTGGACCATCTGGCAGTCCGCCTCGAGGATATCCTGGCGTACCTTGTCCTGGGCCGTCCCCCGGGACAGCCCGCCGGCCTTGTCGGAGCTGGCCAGCTGCCCCAGGAGCACCAGGGTCACGATCTCATCGCAGTAGCGCTGGAACTGCTCGAACGCATCCTTGTTGCCGGCAGCCGCGCCATTGAGTATCTGCATGTCGGTCTCGGTCGTACCTATGCCCACGCCGCCGCCGCGGATGGCCATAAGCGCCTTCTTCAGCTCGTCCCTGCGGACCGGGTCCTTGAAATCATTGGCCGAAATCTTACCCAGGATAAACGGCACCCCGAACCGCTCCAGGAACGTGGTCCAGTTGCGAAACCCGCCGTTCTTGAACAGGAACATCCAGAGCAGCGTGCGCATCACGCCCTTGCGGCAGGGCAGCCCCACCTTGCCCTCGCTGACCAGGTAGAGAATTTGCGCCGGGTGATACGCCGTCATCGGCACCGGACTGCCGGACACTCCGGCAATGGCTGGATTGCCGGCGGCGTCGAACACCCAGGCCGTCGGCATAATCGGGGAGAAGCCGTTTATTCCGGCCCCGCCGGGCAGCCAGTCCACCACCACCCCGGCATAGCCGGTGCCGATTGCGTCCAGGAGGGTGCTCATTGCGCCGCGCCACTTGGCCCGCTCCAGCAACAGCATAATTTCTTCCGCCTCCCGGGCATGTTTCTTGCTCTCGATCCGCATCGGGCAGCCCAGGACCGCCAGGCGCCGGGTCTGCAGGTGCGCGGCCCAGATAGGCTCCTTCTCCTGCACAATCGAGAACAGCTCAGCCTGGCCCCGCGGGTCGCCCTCGTCGGCGTCGGCAATGATCGCCGCCACCCGGTCGGCTCTAAGCTGCCCCATCTCCAGGGGCGAGGTCAGCGACAGAATGGCGGACGCCAGGGAGTCATCGCGGTCGGTATTCGACAGAGGATGTTTGCTGCCCGGCGTCTTATAGCGAAAGTACCCCGAAAGAAAATCCAGCATATTTTTAACTCCTTTGGTTTTATAATATGCCTGGGCGTCAACCAAACCGGCATCAGAAATACTTGGCGTAGTCGGAAGCCCTGTCGCCGCGGCTCTTTTCGATTGCCGCCTCCGCCGCATACACCGGCGGATTGTCAACCGCCCGGACCATGTAGCGCAGAGCATCCATAGCATGGTCGTTGTCCTTGACCGGCTTTTCGTCTGCGTTGCGCCCTTCCTTGGTCTCCGCCCAGCGGTACTCGAAGAACTCGCTGATGGTATTGACGCAGCCAGAGTGGATGAATAGCCTCGGGCGCCCGTCGCCGGCCTTGGTGAGCCGCAGCTGCACCGCCTGAATGCCGACCGTAACCGCCTTCTCCGCTTCCAGCGTGTCAATACCCGCCGCCGCGAGTTCCTGCCGGCCTTCCGGCGACTCCTGGTCCGCGACGGTGTAAAAGTATCCCGGTTCCACCTCGCGGATAATGGCCGCCATCTCCGGCACCAGGCACTGGCTCCGGTACAGCTCCCGGTATACCCACAGCCGCCCGTCGCCGTCTACCGCACCCCACAGGCAGCAGAACGGGTTGGTGAAGCCGAAGTCGATGGCCCGATATCTCGGCCAGCCTTTGAATCCCGGGGGCATCTCGTCGAAGCAGTGTACATCCGGGTCAAACATCGGATAGACCGTCCCTTCATTATTGCACCACTCTCCCTCAAGCATCCGGCGGCGCATAATGCCGGGCAGCGCCTCCAGCGTATGCAGCGTGTCGTCGGGCAAATAGGGG
>JAAYYJ010000312.1 GCA_012515455.1 Oligosphaeraceae bacterium | reverse complement strand
GCAGCTCAGCAACGGCATAGACGAGGCGTTGCTGCGGGTCGTGCTGAACACCATGCAGAGGCTCTTTGCCGGCGGTCAGAAGCTCTCCGAAGCGCATTTTCTGCAAATGGTCAAGGATGCCTACCCCGCTGCTGCGGTCAACGACGACGAAGCCCGGGCGCTGGCGGCGGAGATCACCCGCAAGATGGTATACTCCTATAATCTGGTCCATATCCAAGGCGGCAGCGACGGATTTTTCCTGCTGCCCAACCAGCGCCTGTACGCCTACGACAACCTGCTGGGCAGCATTGCCGCCGTCCCGAGAATAGTGCTGATGCTGCTTACCGCCGTCATCTGGGTCCTGCTGCCGATAGATTTGGTCCCGGATGCGATACCCTTTTTCGGGACTCTGGATGACATCAGCGTGACGATTCTCTCAACCTATGTCCTGAAGAAGTCCCTGAACCAGGAATAACGGGCAAAAAAAAAGCCGCCCGGCGGGGGCGGCGGCAATGCCAGTGGCAACCCCGCCAGGATTCGAACCTAGACTAACTGGACCAAAACCAGTTGTGCTGCCATTACACCACGGGGTTGAGGCGAAGATATACTATAAACTCAGTTCCAGAGTTTGCAAGCAGGGACTCTTCAGGAATAATTGAACAAGTCGGCCAGGGTATACTTGCGGTCGCTGGCTTTATTGAGTGCCCGCAGCACTTTCCCCCGGACATTATTGCTCAGCCAGCGACCGCGGCAGGCCTTGGCGACCATCTTGTAAGTAAGCTGTTCCGTGGATGCCGTCACCAGGTCACGGTTGCGCAAGCCCAGTTCCTGCAGGATTGCCACAATCGGCTGGGGGCCGAATTCGCGGCTCTGGTTCTCTGAAGCAGAAGTAATTGACATTAAGGGTTGAGTTTGGGGAATAAAGTGGATAAACCGATTTCCAGGATAAACTGCATAGTCAAGGCGGAATATTCCTGCTCCCGCTGTCCCAGCTGCGGCACTTTCTCCCGTGGAGCAGGCGGATACAGGAAATGATTCCCGGGCTGAAACTGTGCCTGGGGGGCAGCCCCGGACTGCAGATGTTCGGGGACCTCGACCTGCTGCCATTTGCAGACCGACGCGAAACGCCTGGCATTCTCCTGCCATTCCCAGCTGTTCATCACTATCCGGCCGGGATAAAAAGACAACCACTTGAAGGCCGGGCGATGGCTGCGCCCCAAGGCCGGGGCACACCACTGGGTCAAGGTCCCGCGGCGGAATTCCAAATCTAGATGCAGATGGCCTCCCAGGGCCAGCAGCATCTGCGGGTTGGCATCAAACAGTGCGGTCAGGCGCCCTGCTTCCAGGAAGCAGGGCGGATAAGCCGGCTCGTGCATGATGAAGACGCAGGGGCGGGCGGCATTCTGGCGCAATTCTTGCTCCAGCCACTGCCAGCTCGGTTCAGTGAAGACCAGACATCCCTCCTTGCCTACGGCCTGCTGGTCCAGGCTGGCGACAATGAAATGGAAGCCGGCGAAAGTGAAGCTCTGCTTGCTGCTGCCGAAGACATTCTCGAATTCCCACGGCCAGTTGTCACCGGGAATGATGATATAAGGGCGGGCCAATTCCTGCTCCAGGAAATTTCGCAGCCACTCCTGCCGGCGCCGGGAGAGATTTTTACCTGCGGCGGGCGGCAGCATGCTCTCCGGCAGGGCGCAGTTATCCCCGGTGATAAAAGTCAGCTGCGGCTTAAGTTCATCACGCAGGGTATTGCAGGCGGCCTTGACCAGGGCCAAGCTCTCCGCATCCCGGAGATGCAGATCGCTCAGCCAGGCGGCCTGGAACAGCAGCGGGGCGTCTGGTGCGGACCAGGCCGGCGGCGCCGCCAGTGCCGGGATCTCGAAAGCTTTGGCGATTTCCAGCAGCCGCTGTTGCGGGGGCAACTCGGCGGCGCGGCTGACGCTGGGCAGCGCCAGGAACAGTATCATGACCAGAAAAAATTGCCGCATGAGATTACTTTGGCGGGGCTTGAGCCAGTTCAGTTCAGTTTCAGTTCAGTTTCAGGCCCAGGCGGTCGCCAGGGGCTGGTCCTGATGCGAGACCATCAGATTCACATCCGTACGCTGCAGCTTCTGCAACTCTGCCCGGGCGCTGGCATCGGCCAGAGCCTCGGTGTTGCATTCCCGGCTCAGATGCATCAGAATCACATTCCGGGTATTGGCTGAGAGCACCCTGGCCAGGCAGTCGCTGCTCTGCTTGTTGCTCAAATGCCCCTGCGGCCCCAGGATGCGCTGCTTCAGATACCAGGGCCGCTGGGACGCCGCCAGCATATTCAGGTCGTGATTGCTCTCCAGCAGCAGTGTGTCGCAGCTGCGCAGCTGGAATTCCGTCATCCGCCCGGCCTGCCCCAGGTCCATGGCCAGACCAATTTTCCGGGAAGCGCGGCTAATCACATATCCCACCGGGTCGACCGCATCGTGCTCGAGCGGGAAGGGCGTGATCTTGAATTCCCCCAGCTGGAACTCTCCGCCCGGGGCAAACCGCACCACCGCGCCCAGGGCAGGATCAAGGTACCGCAATTTTTCGGCACAGAGGCAGCTGGCGTAGACTGGCACCTGGAAATGCTCGGCACAGACTCTCAAGCCGCGGATATGGTCGCTGTGTTCATGGGTAATAAGAATACCCTTGACCAGGTTTTCAGGCAGGCCGCTGCTGCGCATCCGGTGCCGCAGTTCCCGCAGGCTCAAGCCGCTGTCGATCAGCAGGCCCTCCTGGTGATTATGCACCAGGATGGCATTGCCGCTACTGCCGCTGGCCAGAACTGTAACTCCCAATGCGGTCATATTGCAGTACCTTCAGGTAAACGTTCAAATGTATCCAGCAGGATTCCCCGGGCTACCCGGTCGGCGACATCGACATCGCCGCCCAGCAGCTCTCTAGTGCGCTGCAAGCCCGCCAGGACTTCCTGGCGGCGGCTGCCGCCGGGGAGGACCTTCAGCAGTGCCTGGGACAGGTTTGCCGGAGTAGCCTGATCCTGGAGATATTCCTCATACACGCAGGAATTGCAGACCAGATTGGCAATACTGATCCAGGGCAGCTTCACCAGGCGCTTGCCCAACTGCCAGGACAACCAGCTGAGACGATAAGTCACCACCAGGGGCAAATCCAGAATCGCCGCCTCAACCGTCACCGTGCCGCTCGCAGCAATGCCTGCCGCGGCCTGGATCATCATCTCCCGGGTCTGACCCAGGCACAATTCCACCGGCGGCAGTGGACCGTGCTGCTGCTGCTCACGTGAGATGATTTCCCGGGCGACCGCCAGGGTCTTCTCCCGAGGCAGGGGCAGAACGAAGCGCAGTTCCGGCCGCTGCTGCCGCAGCTCTGCCGCGGTCTGCAGCAAGGCCGGCAGGATGTAATGCAGCTCACCGCTGCGGCTGCCGGGCAGCAGCAGCACCAAGTTCGGGTCCCGCTGGGCCGTCCGTTCGCGATACGGCGCGAGTGCCTGCAGCAAAGGATGTCCGACGAACTCTACCGGGAGTGCGGTTCCGGCGTAGACTGCCGGTTCGAAGGGGAAGATGCAGAACAGCCTGGCCACACTGCGGGCCATGGTCTTGATGCGGCCCTTCTTCCAGGCCCAGACTTGCGGACTGATGTAATAGAACACCGGGATGCCGGAACCCCGCAATTTTCCCGCCAGGCGCAGATTGAAACCCGGGTAGTCGATCAGGACCACGGCGGCCGGCCGCTGCTGGCGGATGCGGGCCAGCAAATCCCGGAACAGCCGGAAAAACCGGGGCAGATGGCGCAGCACCTCCACTAAGCCCACTACTCCCAGCTCGGAAGAATCGAAGGCGATTTCCACTCCGGCCTGGCGCAGCTGCTGTCCGCCCATCCCGTGCAAGGACACACCGGGCGCCAGCTGCCGCAGCTTCTCGGCCAGGCGGGCGCCATAATCGTCACCGGAGGTCTCGCCGGTGATGATCCAGATTGCATTAGGCTCAGGCATCACGGTTCCCCAGAAGAATGGCGCTGGCCCGGCAATCCGCAGCGCGGCTCCAGCATCCCGCCTGCGGGACAGCGGGCCTGGCGGTCACTGCAGCACAGCCTTGATCCGCCGGATGCCGCGGCTCGAGCTCTCTTCTTTCAAGATTTTGAAATGGCCCAGTGCGCCGGTGCGCCGGGCATGCGGTCCGCCGCAGATTTCGCGGGAGAAGTCGCCCATGCTGTAGAGCTTCACCACTTCGCCGTATTTATCCTCGAACAATCCGATGGCACCGCGTTTTTTGGCCTCGGCCAAGGGTACTTCATCGCAGGTGATCGGCAGATCCCGCTGAATTTGGGTATTGACAATCTTTTCGACCTCAGCCAGCTGCTCCGGGCTCATCTTCTCGGGGTGGCTGAAATCGAAGCGCAGGCGTTCGGCGGTGATATTCGAGCCGCTCTGAGCCACGTGTTCACCCAAGACCATGCGCAAGGCCTGGTGCAGGAGATGCGTAGCGGTATGCAGCGCGGCGGTGGCATCCGACTGATCGGCCAGTCCGCCCTTGAATTTCTGTTCTGCGCCGGCCCGGGACAGGGCCTGATGTTGTTCGTAGGCCTGGTGGAATCCCGGTTCATCGACCGTGAAGCCGCGTTCGGCCGCCATCTCGACCGTCAATTCCAGCGGGAAGCCGTAGGTCTCGTAGAGATTGAAAGCATGTTTGCCGCTGATGACCTTCCTGGTCACGAACTCCGGAATCTTGTCAATCAGCTTGTTGAATTCGCGAGTGCCGTTTTCCAGGGTTTTACCGAACTGCTCCTCTTCCCGGAGCAGTTCTTCCAGGATAGTCGCGGAGTGCTCAGCCAGTTCCGGATAGGTGGCGGAATACTCCCGCACTACCACTTCGGCAATAGCAACCGTGAACAGACCGCTGAGGCCCAGCTTGCGGGCCTCACGGATGGCCCGCCGGATCAGCCGCCGCAACACGTAGCCCTGGTCGACATTGCCGGGCTTCACGCCATCGCCGATCAGGAAGGTGGCGGCCCGCAGATGCTCTGCCACAATCCGCGCACTGCGGTTGTCATGGTCAGCGTCAGAACGACCCGAGAGCTCCTGAATTTTATGGAAAATCCCCCGGAAGAGCTCGGTCTGATAGGCGCTCCGGACCCCCTGCATAAAAGCGGTCACCCGCTCTACCCCCATGCCGGTGTCGACATTCGGGTGCTCCAGCGGGACATACTGCCCGTCCGCGGTCTTGTTGTACTGCATAAAGACGTCGTTCCAGATTTCCACCCACTTGCCGCAGCCGCAGGCTGGACCGCAGTCCGGGCCGCAGTCCGGCCGGTCGAGGGGCACGAACATCTCGGTATCCGGTCCGCAGGGCCCGGTCTGTCCGGCCGGCCCCCACCAGTTGTCAGCTTTGCCGAGGAAGTAAATATTTTGGGCCGGGATGCCGTGGCGCTGCCAGATTTCGGCGGCTTCCTGGTCCTTGGGTGCATTCTCGTCGCCGGCGAAGCAGGTAATCTTGATTTCCGCCGGCAGGAATCCCAGGCGGCGGGTCAGGAATTCGTAGCTCATGGCGATGGCTTCTTCTTTGAAATAATCTCCCAGCGACCAATTGCCCAGCATTTCGAAGAAAGTCAGATGGAAGGGGTCTCCGACCTCATCGATATCGCCGGTGCGCAGGCATTTCTGCACATCAGTCAGGCGTTTGCCGGCCGGATGCTTCTCACCCAGCAAATACGGCACCAGCGGGTGCATGCCAGCAGTGGTGAACAGGCAGGTCGGGTCATTATCCGGAACCAGCGGCGAACTCTTGATCTCAGCGTGGCCGTGGCTCTTGAAAAAGTCCAGGAACAGACGACGCAATTCAGCAGCAGTGATGGCTTTTCGCATACAGAAAACCTACAGCACAGAAATTTAAGCAGTGAACACTAAGCCGACAGAAATCCTGCCGGGACCGTAATGACGAATTTAATAATGTAATATCGTTCGGTGGAAAATCCAGCGGGCGGGGAGCGGTGCTGGTCGCCCGGCTCAGCTCTCCCGGTTGAGCAATTGCGCCAGAGCCTCGGCCACACTGATGCCCTCTGGGGGGATGAGCCAGTCCGGGGCCAGTTCAGCCAGCGGCTGCAGGACGAAAAGGCGCTGGCGCAGGCGCGGATGCGGGATGCACAGGTGCGGGCATTGCACGCAGCGGTCGGCAAAAAGCAAGATATCGATATCGATGCTGCGGCTGTCCCGGCGGTCATGCTCCGGGGGTCGGCCCAGCTGCTGCTCAATGCCTTGCGTCACTGCCAGCAGTTCCTCCGGACTGCCCGGCCATAAGCCGACTGCCGCGCTGTTGGTGAAATCGGGAATCCCGGGCAGGCAATCCACGGGGGCACTGCGGCAGCAGCGGGCCAGGCGCAAGTCGCGCATTCCGGCGGCGCGCAGCAGTTCGGCGGCACGGTGGAAGGTCATTTCCGGCTGCCCGAGATTGGCTCCCAAACCCAAGGCAATGCGGGCAGCGTCCATAGTCAGGTCTCCCGGCATAAAAAAAGGCATCGGCCCATATTCTGGACTGATGCCTGTGAACAATGCTTTTCACCTGGAAAAGCTGACAACCGTTATTCCACCGTAATGGCTTCAGCCGGGCATTCGCCGACACAGGCACCACAGCTGATGCACTCTTCCGCGTCGACTACAGCCTTGTCATCAACCATGCTGATGGCTTCCACAGGGCAGGCAGCTACGCAGGCACCACAACCCAAACATTTCTCTTTATCAATTTCAGCGGCCATTGTTTTCCTCGTGTTATTGGTTTTGCTTGGTCCAAAAGCACCGCCCGGCATACCGGTACAATACTGGGAACAGAGTTCAATATATCTGGCCTTTGGCCTATGTCAAATCAGGCTCAAACGACCACCGGCAGAGATTGCCGCCCTAGCGGCAAAAAAAAACCGCCCCGATCTGGCGGCAGAAAAAATTGGCGGGGTTGACGGGATTCGAACCCGCGACCTTCGCCGTGACAGGGCGATGCTCTAACCAATTGCGCTACAACCCCAAGGTCTGACCTCGGTTGAACTGGCGGGGTTGACGGGATTCGAACCCGCGACCTTCGCCGT
>JAAYYJ010000311.1 GCA_012515455.1 Oligosphaeraceae bacterium | reverse complement strand
GCCAGTCCGCCGAGTTTCCTCCGGAGTGCCGGGATGCCGATTACGAGAAGCGCCTTAAGGCGGCCTTCCCGATTCACCCGGAGGTCTTTGACCGTCTTTACACCGACTGGTCGACCCTGGTCAAATTTCAACGGACGCGCGGTGTTCTTCGCCTGATGGCGGCGGTCATTCACAGCCTGTGGGAAAAGGGCGACCGCAATCCGCTGATTCTGCCGTCGATGATCCCCATCGACGACCCGCGTGTGCTGTTCGAACTGACCCGTTATTTGTCCGACAACTGGTTGCCGGTGATCGAGAAAGATGTCGATGGTGCAAACTCCCTGCCGCTGCACATTGACAGCGATGTGCCCAACCTTGGCAAGGCACACGCCACTCGACGGGTGGCACGCACCATCTACATGGGTTCGGCGCCAACGGCCTCGGCGGCCCATCGCGGACTGGAAGACCGCCGGGTTAAGCTGGGTTGCGTCATGCCCGGCGAATCACCGGCGATCTTTGCCGATGCTTTGCGGCGTCTGGCTGCGGCGGCCACCTATCTGTATCAGGATGGTCCGCGAGTCTGGTACTCGACCCAGCCGACGGTAACCAAGCTGGCCGAAGACCGGGCCGAACAACTGAAACGCGACTCCGACAAGGCGGTCATGGAACTGGATAAGCGCCTGCGTGAGGAACTCCGGCGCAGCGGCGATTTTGCCCGGGTCCACCCATTGCCCCGCGCCAGTTCAGATGTGCCGGACGACCTTGACACGCGTCTGGTGGTGCTCGGGCCCGAGCAAGCGTTTACTAAAGAGGCTGACTGCCCGGCGCTGACTGCCGCCAAAGCGATACTGGAGACCCGGGGGAACTCCCCGCGCCTGTATCGGAATGCGTTGATCTTTCTGGCCGCGGACAAGGTGCGCCTGCAGGACCTCGATGAGGCCTTGCGAAAATTCCTCGCCTGGGAGTCAATTCTGGCCGAAAAAGAGGCTCTGGATTTGTCGCAGTTTCAGGTGAAGCAGGCCGAGACCCAATTGAAATCGGCCGATGCTTCGGTGACTGCTCGTCTTCCGGAGACCTACCAGTGGCTGCTGGTGCCATTTCAGGCCACGCCGCAGGTTCCGGTCAGCTGGCAGAACATCCGTCTCTCCGGCGGCGAAGGTTTGGCCGTGCGTGCCAGCCGTAAGCTGAAGAATGATGAGTTTCTGGTTACCAGTCTGGGTGGCACACGCCTGCGCATGGAACTGGACCGGGTTCCCTTGTGGCGTGGCGATCACGTTGACATCCGTCAGATTGTTGAAGACTTTGCCCGCTACGCCTATCTGCCCCGCTTGGCTCACACGGAGGTGCTGATCAATGCCATCATTGACGGATTGTCCCTTCTCTCCTGGCAGCAGGAAACCTTCGCCTTTGCGGAAGGTTTTGATGAAACAGCTGGACGCTACCGTGGACTGAGAGGCGGCGCAAATATTACCGTCCTGGACAGCGGTACGGCTGCATTGCTGGTTAAACCCGATGTCGCACTCCGGCAGATGGAAAACGACGCTTCCTCATCCGCACCACAGCCGGGGGCGGGGGCAGGTTCAAGCCAGCCTGGAACGTCTTCTCCCGGGGAAAATCAGGAACCCATCCCTGGAACAGAGCGAGGGTCTGCGCCCGTTCCTGCCTTGCCGAAGCGCTTTCACGGCAGCGTCAGCCTGGATGCAGCCCGGGTCGGCCGCGACGCCGGCCGCATCGCGGAAGAAATCATAGCCCACCTGAGCGGACTGGTCGGCTCAGAACTTACAGTTACCCTCGAAATCGAGGCGAACATCCCCAATGGTGTCCCCGAGAATGTCGTCCGCACTGTAACCGAGAATGCCCGTACCCTGAAGTTCACTAGTCATGGCTTCGAAAGAGAATAATATCACTGGAGCAAACGCCCCATTATGCGATATTCCTAAACGCACTGATTGATCGGCAATTCACCAGATTGTGTCGGCAAACTGATCAAGGGTGCCACCAAAAATCGCCAACCCTCAGCGGCTGCGCACCGATGATGACACTTTCGATGACCTGCGGTGCCAGAGAGGCCAGTCGGGCATCAGCGTCGCCATTCCCGCCTTCTAGGAGGATTGTCTGCGGAAAATGCTAAATATATCATTAAAACGCATTAAGATATACATAAGTTGTTTATTATAAACAAGTTACACGTCAATACAACAAATAATTTAATGAATGCGATATGAATATGTTTCTTCACCAGATGGCTGGGTT
Source organism: Oligosphaeraceae bacterium (assembly GCA_012515455.1). Classification (GTDB taxonomy): domain Bacteria; phylum Verrucomicrobiota; class Lentisphaeria; order Oligosphaerales; family Oligosphaeraceae; genus JAAZIZ01. Next base: position 1,637 of record JAAYYJ010000311.1, on the reverse strand, counting down.
TCATGATGCCGATACGCGGAAGTCCGACTTGTATTCTCGCCAAGCCAACGTTACATTAAAACGGTGAAAAGGGGGATGCAACTGGTTTAGGTTGACCCTCTCCATAAAGCATCAATGTCAGGGGTGAAGAGTGCTCCCAAAAACGGTACCGTTTGGTACCGTTTCGAGTCGTAAAAGGTGGCAAAAGGTACCGTTTTGAGGTCATTGGATATCCTGCATGAGCTTCGTCCAAATCCGTCATAATTGTTTTCCATGAACGATTTAGGCTCCAAAACAAGCAGGGATTCATGTGAGATTCAGCCCACCCCCTCTCCGCCATTTTACCCCTGAGAAACGCCTGAGTGGTGCCATTCTTTGCCACTTGGGCTTTTTTTATGCCCATTATCCGGTCAGCCAACGCAACAAAGCGGTGCTGAATGCGAAAATATGGCAACCGAAAACGTTAATCGGCTGATTGCGTGAAACGAAAAGACGGTTACATTTTCAATTCGGCAAGCAAAATCGTTGCAGAGCAGAATTTTCCCTTTCTATTGCAGGACCTGTTTGCACCGAGACGTTTGCAATTTTTTTGACGGGGACAAGAATGGACGAGTCGCTTTCTGTCCTTGTTCCGTACGTGTTCAGTACGTATTGCGTTCGTGTGAGGCAAAGATGACAACTCCCCAATGGATTTTTCCTGAAGGTGCGGATCGAGTCCGCAACTGTCACGCGAAATTTGGCAAGAGTATTGCATTGGACACAGTTCCGCCGCGAGTCGCGCTTAAAATCGCCGCAGTCAATTATTATCGTCTGTACATCAATGGGCGTTTGGCCGGTCAGGGACCTGCCCGCAATACCCACGCCATCGAATTTTACGATACCCTGCAAGCAGCAGAATTCCTCCGTCCAGGGGTCAACATTATTGAGGTATTGATACGTTGCATGAATTTTGCTTGCTCTGGTGTGGCTTCGGCGGAACCCTCTCTTTGGCTGGAACTGGAAGGAATCGTCTGCAGTGACGTTACGTGGGAGGCAGGGATTGCCGACCAGGAATGGCCGTCCGATGCGCCGGTCTTTTCACCCCAAAATGGCATCGCCGAATGGCGTGATCTCCGATACGAGAATACCCCAAGACCAGTCAAGACCATGGTCCTGGGGCCGAAATCCATTGTTGGCAGCAAAAAATTGCTTTGTCGGCAGACTCCATTGCCGTCTGAGACCATTCTGCTGCCAATTGACATACCGGTGGTTGCGACCGTACCGGAAGCGGATTTAAGCGACTCCGGAATTGCCCGTATATTTACCTGTGAACCGCATACTCCCATCAATACCGCGCCTTTCCAGGAACTCTGCCTGCCCGGCGAACACCAGGTCGTATTACCACCATTAGCAGATAACCGGGGCATTGCCATTATCGCTGATTTTGGCCGGGAATTCACCGGACAACTGGCAGTGGAGGTGACCGCATCTTCAGGCACCGTGGTGGATTTTGCCCAGGAAGATGCGCTCTGGTGCAATCGTGTGCGCGCCGACCATACGCACACGAATGCCAATTATCAGTTTTGCGATCGCAATATCTTGCGTGCCGGACGCCAAATGGTTGGGCAGCAATTTATGCAACGAGGCGGACGCGTGGTGCAACTGGTCTTTCGTAATAT
>JAAYYJ010000310.1 GCA_012515455.1 Oligosphaeraceae bacterium | reverse complement strand
TCCCAGGAAGATAGTCACGATGTTGATCAAGGCGTTCTGGGCGGTGTCGCTGAGGCGGTCCACGCACATGCATTCACGCATCAGATTGCCGAGCATCAGCATGCTGATCAGTGGTCCGGCATCGGGCAGCAGCAGGCAGCAGAGCAGGGTGATGAAGATCGGGAACACGACCTTCTCCAGCTTGGTGACCTTGCGCAGCTGACTCATTTTGATTTTGCGTTCATGCACCGGAATCAGGGCTTTGATGATGGGGGGGAAGATAATCGGCACCAGGGCCATATAGGAGTACGCGGCCACGGCGATGGAGCCGAGCAGATTCGGGGAGAGGCGGCTGGCCAGGAAGATGGCGGTGGGGCCGTCCGCGCCGCCGATGATGCCGATGGAGGCGGCGTCCTTCAGGGAGAAATTGATGATGTAGTCCGGGGTGAAATGGCTGATCAGCACGGCGCCGCAGAGGGCTCCGAAGATGCCCAGCTGGGCGGCCCCGCCCAGCAATGCGGTTTTGGGGTTCGCGATCAGCGGTCCGAAATCGGTCATGGCACCCACGCCCATGAAGATTAGCAGTGGATAGATGCCAAGATTAACGCCTTGGAACAGTATGCCCAGGATGCCGTCCGGTCCGGCGATGTCAGCGAGGGGGATATTGCTCATCACAGCCCCGAAGCCGATGGGCAGGAGCAGCAGCGGCTCGAAGCCCTTGAAGATGGCCAGGTAGACCAGCAGGAGCCCGACGCCAATCATAATCACCCGGCCGATGCCGAGCGTCCAGTCCAGCTTGGTCATGACAATGAAGTTGTTTATGCCGGTGCTCGCCCAGAGGTTCTTCAGCATGCCGCCCATTTTGAATTCTGCGGGCTTGCTGGGAGTGACCGAGTCGTGGGCAATCACCTGCGGCAGGAGCTTGAACAGCACATCGCCCTGCTGCACCTGCAGGCCCAGCTGAAAATTTTCCCCCAGTTCGACCACTTTGCAGGCCATGCCGCTCTTGATTTCCGGCTTGCTGCGGGAGGGGATAGGCTGTCCGTTGGCATCAGTGATGTAGGTATTTTTGATTTTCAGGATGCCCATGGGCCGGCCCGGGTTGATATCCATGCCGGTTCTGATGGAGACGTGATACACGGTGGCGGGGTTGGGCCATTGATAAGTGACCGTGATCACGCCGTTGCCGTCCTGGCTGCTGCGGAAAACCCCGTCGTTGGTGTTGAAATTCAGGAGCGAATTTTCCAGTGACAGTCTGTCATTGGCGCCGGGTAGCAGGGCGCAGGGTGCTTGCTTGGCCAAGTCGGCCGCCGGGCAGCAGGTTTCAGTTTGGGCCTGGCAGAGCGCGCCAAGCATGGCGGCAAAGAGCAACAGGCAGATGAAAGCGTATTTCATAAAGTAAACCTCGTTAAAAAAAGGTGATTCCGCCCGGCTGCCGCAGGACTGCGGCCCTGCGGCATTGGCCGTTGGTGCTTAAATAACGGCAATTACCTGTCCGGACTCGACTGTGTCACCATTGTCGACCAGCAGAGACTGGATCACGCCGTCCTGGTGGGCCTTGATGGGCTGCTCCATCTTCATCGCTTCCAGAATGATGATGTCATCACCGGCCTTGACGGCCTGCCCGACTGCTGCCACGACCCGCAGAACCGTGCCGGGCATGGGCACGGTGATCTCTGCGCCGGTGCCATTGCCGGCTGCTGCCGGAGCCGCCGCCGGAGCCGCCGCTGCCGGAGCCGCCGCTGCCGGAGCTGCTGCCGGGGTGATGCTGGTGACTGCGGGGGCGCTGCCGGCTGCGGCGGGGGCCACTTCTACGTGATAGGGCTTGCCGTTGACCACGACCGTGTAGGCGCCGCTGCTGCTGGTGCCGCTGGTGGTGCTGCTGGCAGCCTTGGCCGGCGCGGGGGCAGCCGGTTTCTCTTCGTCCTTGAAGCGCACGCCCAGGGGTTTCTTGCCTTGCAGGAAGGCCAGACCTTTGTCCTCGCAGCAGGCCAGAATAAAGGCATTTTCTTCAGTGATGGGCAGTCCAGCTTCTTTGAGCTTGGCCTCGGCCTGTTTAATGCCCAGGGCGGGGTTCTGATCATTGAGCAGGCGCGGGTCTTCGGTGGTGGGCTGCAGGTTCAGCTGCTGGGCAGCCAGCTTGACGATTTCCGGGTCGGGAGTGGACGGGGTGCGGCCGAAATATCCCAGCACCATTTTCCCGTATCCGTCGGTGATTTTTTTCCACGGCCCGAGGGTGACGTTGGCGAAGGCCTGCTGGAAATAGAATTGCGAGACTGGAGTGACCGAGGTGCCGAAGCCGCCGCGCTCCACGACCTCGCGCATGGCCTTGATGACTTCCGGGAACAGATGCAGGCATTTGTTGTCACGCATCATCTGGGTATTGGCGGTCAGGGCTCCGCCCGGCATGGGCGAGAGGGTGATGCGGGGGTTGGTCTCCTTGGCTTCGGGCGGCAGCATGTACTTGCTCATGCATTCCTCGAACACATCCTCAGCTTTGAGGATTTTCTCGTAGTCGAGGTCGAGGGTGTACTCGGTGCCTTTGAGGGCATGCCACATAGTCAGGATGTCGGGCTGGCCGGTGCCGCCGGACATCGGGCTCATGGACAGGTCGATGATTTCCGCGCCGCCTTCCAGGGCCGCCATGTAGCAGGCCACCGACATGTCGGCGGTATCATGGGTATGCATCTCGATGGGGCAGTCGCGCAGGCCGGCGGCGTCCAGGATTTCCCGGGCCCGTTTCACGGTCGCCTTGATGGTAACCGGGGTGCTGGTGCCGGAGGCATCCTTGAAGCAGAGGCTGTGGAATTTCAGGCCGTTGGCCAGGATTTTCTCCAGCACATCGCAATAGAATTTAGCGGAGTGGGCGTAGGTGTCCTTCATGCCCGGAGGCAGGCCCATCAGCGTGATGGCCACCTGGTGTTGCAGGCCGTTGTTATAGACGCACATCCCGGAGTATTCCAGGTTGCGCACGTCATTCAGGGCGTCAAAATTGCGGATAGTAGTAATGCCG
>JAAYYJ010000309.1 GCA_012515455.1 Oligosphaeraceae bacterium | reverse complement strand
GGATGACTGCCGACATCGTCGATGAACCGGATTACGAAGCCGCATTGGCGGCCTTGGGATAAATCCCCGCTGCCCGGGCAGCCCGCCGCCCGGGCAGCCTGCAAAGATCGATAGGGTTTGCTGCTAATGGAGGACTGGAGTATGAAACAGCCAGAAACGACGCAAAGGCCGCAGAACAGCCCCTTCACTTTGATCGAGCTGCTGGTGGTTATTGCCATTATTGCGGTGCTGGCCTCGATGCTGCTGCCGGCGCTGAACCAGGCCCGGGCCAAGGCACAATGCATTGCCTGCCTGAACAACATGCGGCAGCTCAGTGTCACCGGACTGGTATACATTTCCGATCATGATGACAGCCTCATCCCGTGGTTCCGCTGGACCGGATATCCGACCAACGATACCAACAAAACCTTCCCCAGAGTGCTGCTGCCGATGCTCGGACATCCCGTCAACGCCGATCCGGTAAAGGCGAAATTTTTGCTCTGCCCGACTGCGAATACCACCTCGCTGTGCTACGGCGGCTACAATACCTACCTGGGCAGCAGCAATCCCACCCGGAAAAGCACTTCCATCAAGAAGCCGGCGAGCATTGTGTTTTTCTGTGAACACCTGCCGAATTTTTTCGGTACTTACGGCGGCGACTTGAACAATACCTACAACTACAAAGTCCGCCACTCCGGGGCAGCAAATTACTGCTTCCTGGATGGACATGTGGAGACGTTGCGGCCCGCGGATATACTGTGGGTCTCCGGAGGCGGCAACAAGACATATTATAATTGGTACGCGCCCTGAACCCAGCGCGTCCGCCGGAACAGATGCTTCCGGCGGACCGCGGCGGCGGTCTCCCTCAGGGCTCCAAACGGGTCAGCACGATGTTGTCGACATAGGCGTGCAGGCCGGTTTTCCCCGCCCCGATGATGATATACAGAGAGATTTCGCTCAGGTCGTCCGGGACCGAAAATTCCTTCGTTGCTTCTTGCCAGAAATCGCCTGCCGGGGGGATCACGACATTGACCAGAGTCTTGTCGCCTCCGACGACCCGCAGGCGGACATTGGTCACTCCGGCATCCATGCGGGCATCGAAGCTGATCCGGTATTTGCCGGGCTTGACCTGGACTGCAGGCTTGAATATCCCGATGCCTTCGTCGGCTGCTGCCTCCAGCTGGATGCTGTACTTGTCAAACGAGGCGGTCTTATTGGTGATGGCGAGAAACCGCTCGCGCTTGCTCCATCCGTCCAGGGCGGGCAAGTCAAACGAGTCCCGGAACAGCTGCGGAGTGGCGGCACTGGCCTGGCTGGCCGTTTGGGCTTTTTCAGCATACCGGCGGGTCAAGAGCCAGAACGCACGCTCGGTGCGGTTGTAAAGCGTCTCCCAGTCCATCTGTAACTCTCCGGCATGGGCCAGGCGGAAGACCAGCAGCCTTTCCGCACTCTCTTCCAGATGGCTGGGGCCGCCCGCCTGCTGTTTGCGCCCCTGGGTGATGAAATCGAGCATCAGGGCGGCATGCTGCTGCAGCAGCAATAGGCGCTGCAGGCGCTGCCGGTACGGCTCTCTGTTCTCAGCAGCCAGGGCACTGGCGAGCAGCTTTTCCCCCTCAGCCATGGCGGCCGGGCTGTAGTACTTATCGGCTGCCTGGATGATTCTGACGGCCAAGAGGCTGTCATCCAGCATTTCCTGCTGTTCCCGGCGCAGGGCGGCGGTGGCTTCATCCAGGCGCCGTTGGGCATCGCGTTGCTGGAAGGCGAAGAACTCTTTGACCTTGGCGGCGCCCTGGCCATAATAGCTCAGGTACTCGTCTTCAATCTGTGCGAAGCTCAGCTCCGGGAAGGCGATCATCCGGGCGACCACGAAATGCTCGAATTCCTGGACCGGATTGCCGGGGCCGCCGTCGTAGTCGGTCCCGAACAGGTCAAAGGCCTTGGCGGTTTGAAATTTTTCGAAGATGATGCGCTCGTAGCCGCGGAAGAATCCGCCGTAGTAGCAGAGGTCGTTCGGGCGCAGAAAGACGTGCTTTGCCCCGAGCGCCTTCCAGGCACTGAAGAGCTTCTGGTTGTCATCGCTGAGGGCGGGAACAATACCGAAGAGGATGTTGTCCGGATATTCTACCTTCTCGCGCCGGGCGGGATGGCGGTAATAGCTGTAGACATAGGTGGTGACCATCACATCCGCCCGTTTGGCCCGGGCCAGGCCTGCCACACGATTCCAGAAAAACAGATACCGGTCGGTGAGGTGGTCATAGAAATTTTCGTTTTCGGTGCGGGTGTCGAGTTTCAGGCATTCCGGGCAGAAACAGAACCCCGGAGTGCCGTCGTTGGGACAGATGTTCAGATATTGCGGTTTATTTTTTGCCTCCCATTCCTGAATCACCTGCTCCGCGACCGCCGGATTGGAGACACAGAGTTTGATCCGGTCTTTGAGAAAAGCCTGGATGGTGCGCTTCCCATAGGGATTCATACCGAAGTACTCGGGATGCTTCTCGCTGTAGGTGTCCCACCAGTGCCGGAACGCATGACCGT
>JAAYYJ010000308.1 GCA_012515455.1 Oligosphaeraceae bacterium | reverse complement strand
TTTCTCGGTTTCGCTGCAAATGAGATGCAAAAACATGCATTCCGCCTGGTGCCGGACCATTTGTACTAATGACATGGAAGCAACCAGGCCAGTGCGGATGGCCATCAGCCCGCAGGGGGGTGGTTTTCTTCCGTTTCGCGCGCTTTCCCCAGCCAGGACTGCAGCCATATTTTTTCCAGGTAGGTGCAATTGATGGATGGCACCCGGGCAAACGCATAGATGAAATCCATCCCGTTTTCGGTGCAGATTTTGGTGCCGTACTTTTTCCAGCGCATATCCTGGTAGAGATGACCGGGGACTTTATCAGAGCTGACCCCAGTCCGGTCGCCGGCCTCACGCAGCCGGCTCGGGTCGATGCCGCTACGGATCAGTATGGTCCCGTCCTGACTGACCAGAAAACGTCCTGCGACAACAGTGGACAGATTCCCGGATTCGGAAATAATACTCTTGATTTTGCTCAATGTGATATCCATGCCTGCGACTCCCATGGCATTACCTGCGGCGTCGTTAACCGTCATCGAACAAGTGATAACGGCCTCGTTAGTGAGGGAGTCGCGATAAGATTTTCCCCAGACCGGTTGTCCCTGATTCTGGAGTGCAGTCAGATACCATTCGCGCTGTTGCGGATTATAGTCGTCAGCGTACGCGCCGCTGCCGGGGTAGGACAGATGCAGTCCGTTGCTGAAGGTGAAATAGACCCAGGCAACCGGCAACCCGTTAGTCAGCAGCTCATCATAGAACTCCGGTTGGCTGATGGTTTCCTCCTGCAGATTGGCATGATTGCGCAGCAGTTTGGGAATTTGTGCGTGCAAGGGGCTGAGCTGCCTGAGCAGGCCGTCAAAGTCATGCAGATTTTGCCGGCCAGCCATAAAACAGGAAAAATTCTCCGGGTCGATGACTTGATTGTAAGCCATGGAGAACACAGCACTGGCGGGTCTGGTTTGTTCAGACTGATAATCACGATAGTGGACAAAGCGGCTGTTGCCGTTGTCGCCGGAGGTATGGCTTCCCAGCAGCAGCAATAGATTGTCGCCAAAATGAACCAGCGTATTCTCCAGGCTGGCGATTTTGCGGTCAATAGCCATTCCCGTTTCGCCGACCCGGTTGTAGGCCAGCCCGGCGGCAATATTGCGGTTCTGCGCGGCCACCGATTGCTGCATCTGTCGCAGCATTGACCATCCATACAATGACAACAGCGAGGTCAGCAGCAGCAGTCCGGCAGTCAGAACCAGGCGGCTGTGGCGCAGGCACCAGCGGTTGATTCTCCCCCAGAAATAATCCGGGTTGGCGGTTACTTCATCGCCGCGCATATAGCGTCGCAAATCCTCTGCGAGAGCATCGACGGTTTGGTAGCGCTGTTCCCGGTCAAAGGCCATTGCCTTGTTGATGATTGCTTTCAGATCGCCATCAATGCGGAAGCGGAAGCGGGATTTGATCGGATTGCGGTGATTGTTTTTGATGTCCCGCATGACGGCATTGGCGGATTTGCCGCTGTAGGCATGGTCCAGGGTGGTGATTTCAAAGAGGATGGCTCCCAGTGCGAAGATATCGCTGCGTTCATCCCGGCCCAGGCCCAGCAGTGCTTCCGGGGGCAGGAAACGCGGGGTCCCGTTGCTGATTGTCCTGCTTTCCCGGGTCAGGGTTTTGCCATCGGGTTCATAGATCAGTTTGGCAATGCCCCAGTCCAGGACATAAGTCTCATTGTATTCCCCGATCATGATATTTTCGGGTTTCAGATCACAATGCATGATATTGCGCGAATGGGCATAGCTGATTGCATCGCAGACCCGCAAAAAGACCTCCAGGCGGAAGAACAAGCCCTTTTTTACATCAAACTTATGCACCCCGTCCATTTCATAAAACAGGATTATTTTCTCCAGATAATCTTTCAGGGTTTGCCCTTTGATCAGTTTCATGGCCAGATGGATGCCATTCTGCTGGTCTGTATTCAGGCTGTAAATCGGGACGATGGTCGGATGATCCAGCTGGGCAGTGACCTGCGCCTCGGTCAAAAAACATTCCCTTGCCCGCCGGTCACTGGTCAATTCCTGGCGCAGGGATTTGAGAGCGACTTCACGTTTCAGGGAGAGGTCTCGGGCCCGGGCCAGGATGCCCTGTCCACCTTCGGCAATGCTTTTGCCGATATCGAAACACTTGTTTACCTCTACCAGTTCGACGTCTTCGTCGGCAGAGACATGCAGCGCGTAGCTCATGTTTTTGGCCTGACTCCGGATTTGGTCAGACAGCAGCGCATCAAGATCACAGCCCTTTTCAAACAGCGGTGACGTGAATATACTGGTGGTTCCACTGCCTTTGGGGCGGCGTTTAGGTTTGTGAACCGCAACCGGAGCGCTTTCTGATTCCAGCGTCACCTGCTCATCCAGGGATACTTTATAAGTCACATCCGGTCCGGTGACAGATTGCGTCCCGGACGTATGTGTCGTTTGAGATAGCTGTTGATCATGGTTCACAATCATGGTGACAGCCGCTTTTCCAGTTTAAATACAGTGCATTCTGGCGCAAAAATGGGG
>JAAYYJ010000033.1 GCA_012515455.1 Oligosphaeraceae bacterium | reverse complement strand
TGTCAGGGGTCAGAGGCGCTTGTGCAGTTCGTGCCAAGTTGGTCTCGGGGCGGACCAGTGCTTCGGCCAGCGCGGTGTGGATGCGCCAGCTGCCCGACTGTCGAATCCAGGGATAAAGCTGGTTGGTCGCGCCTTCCTCAATCATAAAATCCGTGCTATAATCAACCCGCGGGACAGGCAGGAAGCGCGGTTCGCTGCCCTTCAGCCGGAAATCAGGGGGGAAAAAGACCTTCGCAGGTAATGCAAAAGGGGCCGGCAGCACTGCAGAACAGGCATCATTCAGATACAGCGTCCAGTGATCTTCCCGAAATTTCAGCAGTATCGGCAAGGTGGGAATAATTTTCCGGGGCGGGAAGGCAGCCGTCAGCTTGACCGGCAATGGCGTCTCCGTAAAGCCCACTGAAGGCAGGAGCACCGCCTGCAGGCCCTGGGGGTGGATTTCCAGTCGCACTGTCTGTCCATCCTGCTGTGATTGGACGATGCAGGTCAACGGGGTCTCACCGTTCCAGGCAGCGGTATATTGCAGATTCCCTTCCTGCCGGCGGCAGATTGCCGCCTCGTGCCAATCGGGGGGTATTTTTCCGCTGGCAGCAAAGAGACTCACAGCCAGGGTCGACAGCCATAAAAGCAGCAAACGGGAATTCATATTGATTAACCGGACGGGTTGAGGTGTAAAGTATTGCAGCCCTGCCAAAACAAAATATCCAAGGGCTGTAAAATATAACGTCCGGCAGTCAATGCTTATTGGCTGATTTTCAGCATCCCCCCTCCGGCGACCGGCCGGCAGACCAGGATCGAGGGTTCCTTCCCGGCGGGCTCGTAGTACATTTTTTTCAGATTGTTCTGCAAATCGGCGATGGCCTTCTTCTGACATAGCACCATCATACAGCCGCCCAGGCCGGCGCCGGCCAGCTGTGCTCCGGCCACGCCGGGGGTACGGTTCGCGATATCAGTCATCAAATCGATGGCCGGCAGGCTGCAAGAGTATGCCCCGGGCTGCCAGAGCAGCTGCGCCCTGATCACGCGCTCGGGCAGGCCGCTCTCCAGGTCACTGAGGCAATCCAGGATATACGCGTTATCCATCGGATTCAGGTACGGTATTTCCTGCCAGTCAGCAGTATAATTTACCACCCGGTCGCCATTGTGGGATACTTTCATCAGCTGGCCGATGGTCTCTATCTCACCGTGCTTCAGATGCTGCACATAGGCCGCCGAGCGCTCGCATTCGCTGAGCCCGAAAAGCACCACCCCGCGGATGGGATAGAGGCCATCGGCAGGCGGGTTGTGACTGGCGCACAATGCCTGGAGGTCAATTCCCGGCAACATGGCCTGCAATTCCGGCAGGGTGGCCTTCTCCGGCAAAGACAGCAGTATGCGGTAGATTTTCGCCAGCGGGACATTCAGGGTCCGGACATTGACATCGCGCAAATGCTGCAGCAGGGCACGATATTGCGGGAAGAGCTGGCGGATCAGCTCAAAGCCGATGCGGTAACACGAAATGCGGTGATTGAACTGATCCCTGGTCTCGCTTGATTTCCGGGCCTGTATGCCCGAATCGCAGACCACCATCGCGTAATCATCCGGGAACGCCACTGCTTCCTCAACCGCAAAATCGAAGAACCGGACCTTGACCACGCTGCCTTGACGGCCCATTTTCACGGCGGCGTGGTCGGCGCTGCCACCGCGGGTGCCCACGAACCACTCCCCCTCGCCGCACAGAGTCACCAGCTGAGCCGGGAATGTGTCCAGATTATTGGCGGCGACGGCGGCTTCCGCGGCCCCGACAATCAGACTCGAGGACGAGCTCAGCCCGGCGGCCATCGGGATATTCCCCGCCACCAGCACATCCATGCCATGCAAGGGCCGGGTCGGGAATTTCTTCTGCAGACGCAGCACCGCAGCCTTGATATATTCCGACCAATGCACACCGTACTCGCGAAAGCGTTTCATCAAGGTCTCGCTGTTGACCACCGAATCCCAGTCCTCCCAGGGCAGGGAAGCAATCACTTCGCTGATACTGAATTCGCTGCCGGAGAAATTGGCGGGGTCGCAGTGGCGGACTGTCACAATGTCATCCTGGCGCGGATGCACCAGCATCACCGTTTCAAAGCTAATGGTCATCAAGTTGCAGTTTCCGCCCTGATGATCGACATGCCGCCCCATCACATTCAGCCGTCCCGGCATCCGCACCAGCCCAACGGAAGTATCCCCGGAATACATCCCGGCCCCCTGCTCCAGCACGGACAGGATAATTTTGGCTTGCCGGGCGATGATTTCGTGATCCTGACCATAGATTTCCAGCAGTTGCCGGGCCGCCGGGCTGGCAGCATTATCCCAGGCGGAAAAATACCCCTGCCACGCTTGCAGAGGCAGGAACGCATCGGTCTTCCAGCGGGGCGCATCATCAGGCAGCGTGCTGGGGCTTAGGACAGCTTCGACCTCGAGCAATTCAGCAGGGTTGTTGAAGCCCAGCACCCGGTTCCAGTCGTCAATCGTCAGCACTGCAATAGCCGGGGCCTTTTTATTTCGCCGGGCCTCCTGCCAGACGACATTGAGCAAATCCGAGAGGTACTCTTCGCCTTGGGCATTGTCACGGGAGAGCTTCTGCAGGGCGTGGCGCAGGGTCCGGTATTTGAGCAGATACACCGAGGTGTTACCATAAGGCAGTGCTTCTGCTTCCGCGGGCATCAGGTTCTGCCCGCCGGCACTGGTCTGCAGCCGGAAGAAAGTGCGTTCCTCCGGCAGTAAAGCCAGCAGTTCTGCCCGGCTCAATTCAGCCTCGCCGTACAGTTTGCGCCATAGTTCAGCAAAGGCGCGCTCACCTTTGCCGGCATTGACTTCCTTCCCGGGACCAAAGAACGTCTCTTCCAGCAGTGTGCGGAGTTCTGACCTCGCGGGGATATTCCCGGACAGGACAACGGTGCGGAGCTGCTGATAGGCCATTCTCTGCCGGATATCAGCCATTTCCAGAATCGCCACCGGCGTGCCGTTGTCCGGATCGCAGTACAGCCGGCCTTGTCCCGAGCGCGGACGGCAGCGCAGCGCCAGCAAGGCTAAATCGGCATGCGTGCTGTAATATTTATCGAACAGCTGTTCCAGAATTCCCGGCTCAATGATGCGGTCACCTGCCACCACCAGCAAGTCCGCCTCATCCGGAATGGATGGCAAGCCCTGGCACACACAACGCAACGCGTTGGCAGTGCCAAGCTGTTCTCTCTGGTAAACATAAGCGACATTGCTGAATTTTTCGCCTACCGTCTCTATCACCTTGCCGGCTTGACTCCCGACAATCACCAGATGCTGCCGGATGCCGCAGGATTGGTAGATCTCCAGGGCACGGTGAATGGCCGGCATGCCGTTCACCGGAATGCAGACTTTGGGTGTGCTCGAAACCCCCATCCGGGTCCCGCGGCCGGCGGCCAGAATAATGGTAAAATCTGGAATCATAATCTGTTTTCAAGGCCTTTTGCGGAAAATTGAGAATGCCGGGCTGTGTACCGGCGGTTATATAATATACACCCCGGCAGAGTCCAGACCTCCCTTACCCTCTTCAGCAAGGGAAGTTTCGGAAGAATCAGAGCCTGCGGATGCCGGCAATGGCGGCCTGCAGGAATTTGTCACCTGTGCCGGGACTGAAATCTGTCCCCCCCAGGGAGACCTCATAGCCGCCCAAGGGGAATTCCTCCTGCAGGGGCAGATATCCTTGGTAGCCGCCGGTGATGGAGACCAGAACCGCGTTCGGAACCGCTTCCCGCAAACACAGCGAAACCCCGCTCAGGACTTCGAACGGCATCCCGGTCAGAATCTGGTCTCCGAGCTGCAGCAGCCGCAAAGGCAGGCTGATGCTTTCGGCGGGGTATTTCCGGCAGCACAGCCATGCATCCCGGCGCCAGGACAACTCTTCCGGAGCGCAGTTCCCGGCCTCAGCCCGGCGGTAATTTTGTTCTGCCTGGGCAAAATCGTACTCCTGGCGCACAGTCACCGGCACCTCGATTACTGTACTGCTCAGCCGGGGGCGGTCAATCTTGCGGAAGGCCAGTTCATTCAGACGCATGGTCGCAGCCAGGATTTCGCCCATAGCCGCGCGAGGATTAATCGGGCATTTGCTCCGCTGAATGTCGCTGCTGCCGCGCAGCATCGGCACAACATCACCAGCTGCACCCAGGAGAAAGAACCCAGGACAGCCATACAGCCTCTCCACTGCCTGCTTGAAATACCAGGGATAATCAGCGGAGATGGCATAGGCATCGCGATAACCGGTAACCGGATGACAGCCGCAGCAGGCCAGGATTGCTTTCGGTCCCTGGGCGGTCGAAAAGCGCCAGGCATGGACCCGGGAATCGTGGGGGCGGATCTGGAAATCCTCCCCGCGATCCGGATAAGTCCAGCTCATCTCGACCTTGCCGTCCAATTTCTTCCGGGTCCGGCGGTTGAATGCGATCCCGGGGACCTCAAAGGTCACACTCTCCAAAGTGACTTCCTCCCGGGAATGCAAGGCCGCCGCGGTTGCATCGAGCATCTGCTGGCTCCAAGACTCGAAATACTCTGTATCTTCCGCATGCTCGCCGTAGGCCAAAGCGCCTTCACGGGAGGTAATAAAATAACTGTCGAAGCCCGGCGCGAAATGCGTATGCGAGCTGCATAGCCAGACCCTCTCGGCCGGAATGGCAAATCTTTCTGCCAGCAGCGCGTACAGCCGGTTGCAATAGGCGAGCGGAATGCCAATCAGGTCGGCAGTGATGCACAAGACCGTATCCCCGCCAGCCGAAATAGCCAGCACCCCGACCTCAATGGGGTCCTCGATGCCAGTGGAGAGCTGATTGCGGAAACCATAGCCACGCAGCATCGACGGCTTCCCCGGCAGAGTAAATCTCTTCGCACAGCCAAGCTTCAACATACCATGCTCCTTTGCCTTTGCCAGCGGAATAATCCCGCCCGCCCCCCGGACGCAAAAAAGCCCCCGCCGGAATACACCCGCGGGGGCAAAAAAAGGTTGGCAGCGCGCTACTTTCCCGCGCTCTTGAACGCAGTATCATCGCCGCAGGGGGCCTTAACGGCCGTGTTCGGGATGGGAACG
>JAAYYJ010000307.1 GCA_012515455.1 Oligosphaeraceae bacterium | reverse complement strand
TGCAGAATACATCGCAGTAGCATAGACCACACCGCTGGCGGCGTTTCCCCCCAGAGTTTTCATAAAGATTTGAAACGGCGTGCAGTAGATGGCCATGCCCACACCAGTCAACCCTGCCCAGAGATACTGCAGGTACAGATGCGGGAAGATTACAAAACCCAGCGAGCTAAGACAGATTATTACGCCGGCAAAAACAATCAGCCGGGCAGCATTCTTTTCCGTCACGATGCGCCCCACCAGCAATGAAGCCAGCGAGTATGATATTGCCCAAATGGCCATTGTTCCGGTAATGGCCAGCTCCGGCGCCTGGGCTTGCGAGAAGCGATAGGCAGTGTTGAAGAACATCCCCCCGGAAATGTAGTTGACTAAAATGGGGAACAAGTAAATTATGATATTTAACACCACACACCTTTTTCGGAAAAAACACCTTGTGAAAGGAACACGGGATATTTCAGCACTGGAACCGGCAAAATACAGCTGATAAGTCGAGAGCACACGCGAAGTCCGCAGTGCATTTCTATAATATACTCGTCTATTGAAGCAATCGTGAGCTATTACACCGGCAAAAGGCAATAAATTGTTATTGTGCGGCTCCCGCCGGGGCCGCTAACCGGCCAGCAAGGTCTGCCGGAAATCCTTGGCGGCGGCCAGAAGCTGCGCCTGCAAGCCCTGCTCCCCAATATCAACCCGACAGCCCAAAGCATAGTTTTCCGGTATGGCCAGAGCCAGGGTCAGGCTACCATGGCTCTGGTCCAGCTGGTTGTAACTGCCAGTGCGCATGACTTCGGTTTTGACCGCCTGGAATTCCTCCCAGCTGCCCCATTTGGCCTGTCCGAATTCGGCAAACGGGAACAGCCGTTCGAATTCCACCGCATTGCTGCCCGTCGCCTGCAGGCAAATCGCGGTCGCTGAGGTATAGGGGGCGAAGAACTGACTGCCGGGATGCTGCACCTCCCCCGGGCGGTCCGGGGACATCCGCAAGCGGCAGACCACAGCCGTGGCCGTGATTTCCGAAAACGTCAGTATGGCCTGCGGGAACTTCCTCTGCAGCTCCTGCAACAAGACCGCGACCCGCTGCAGAAACACCCCACGCTGAGCCTGGCTGCTGAGTTCCTGCAGGGCCGGCCCCAGGCGGAAGCGCCCGCTGAGGTCCTTCTCCAGGAACCCCCTGGCCCGCAGAGTGCGGACCAGGTTATGCACGGTGGTCTTTTTCAGGCCCAAAGCCTCGGCCAGGTCCTGCAGGCGCAGTCCTGACGGTGCAGCAGCCAGCAGGCGCAGGAGGTCCAGCCCCCGCAACAATGATTGCACCAAATCAGAATTGGCCATCGCGTCCTGCCTTAATCGGCGTTGTCAGCCTTGGAGGAAGCGGCTTTTTTGCCAGTCTCGTCATAATATTCTGCCGGGGTAGACCAGTCGACTTCCCAAGTCGGACGGCGGCGGAACTTGTCTTTGAACTTATTCTGCAGCACACCCCGGCTCTCCAGGCTGATCATGCAGGCGCGAGTGCAGCCGCGGGCACCGCAGACTGCCTGCCCGGTATTGTACAACGTCCGGGGCTTGTGATGGAACGGCGACCATTCGCCCGGCACCGAATTCGGCTGCCCCGCAGCATACGGGTCCGTCTGCACCTCACCGCTGTCCTTGGAACCAGTGAAAACCCGGCCGCACTTCTCGATGTCGATATCAGTCCATTCCACTTCGTGGCCGGCCAGATTGACTTTCACGGTCTTGTCGGCCGGCATGCATTGGCCAGGGCAGGCCTTGATGCAAGCCTTGCAACGGTTGCAGAGCTTCGGGCCGTCATAAATCGGGTCCGGCTCCAAATCCAGATCGGTCAGCACAATGCCCAGGCGGTTGCGCGGTCCGAACTGCGGCGTCAGGAACATCTTGCTGAAGCCGATCTCGCCCAGGCCGCACAGGAAACCGGCAATGCGCAAATGAATCATGATATCCGGAGTGGCCTGCCCCGGACGGACCGGACGGCTGTACTGCGGACGAACCTCACCGCCGTTGTTGATGGCGCGCCAGTCGCTCTGATGCCCCATCGGAATCGCCTCGTAGCCCTGATCCTCGATGGCCTTGCTCAGGTTGATCACGGTCATCGGAATGTACAGGTAAGTCAGACCACCATAACCCATCGCCGAATAATTGCTGAAGTAGGTACCCTCCTCTATGCCGCGCAAACTGCCGCGCTCAACCCGGAAAGCCATACCGATGATTGATTTGCACTCCGGCATGATCTGCCGGGGGTCCATCTGCAAAGGCGCACCTTCCCAACGCTCTATGTTGCCAATACCAACCGAATCAGCACCAAACTCCAAAGCCCAGCGCTTGACCTGTTCCGCCGCTTGTACCCGGTCACTTAAATCAAACTGACCGAAATTCCTGCTCATGACTGCCATTTTATTCTCCTTGTTCCATGCTTAATTCATCAATGATGGATTATATCACCGGATTGATGTACAGACAATATAATAAGTCATTCTGTCCTTGCAAGCAGAATGGGCCCAAAAAAACTCATATTTTGCGACGGTAAATGTAACGCACGCTATTGGGGCCGTAAATTCTGCCTCTGTGCGTTGACTTTTTCAAGCAACCCATTTCCCCTGCAGGTCTACAAGCGGTTGGCCAGCAGCTGTTCCACCAGCCGCAGACTCTCCCGGGCATCCTGGATACAGCATTCCGGAGTCTGCCCGGATTTCAGGCAGTCGATGAAATGCCGGTCTTCGAAGTAATATCCGTAGTATTTATGAAATTCGCTGCTGCCGGCGAGCTGTTTACCATCCAGATGTGTCACCGTCTCGCTGGCTTGGCCGTTGGCGGCCAGAGAATAACTGACCGCGCCGCTATGGGTCAGGATATCGGCTTGCGCTCTGCCTTCGCCGAAGCCCAGGTCGATAAACGCCGCCATGCCGATGCCGTGGACTTGGAATTGATGCACCCTGCCCCCGGACAGGTAATTCGCCTTGATGATGCCGTGGACGCCGTTGTCAAACTCCATAATGCCGTTCCATTGGTTCTCCATCGGGCAATCGAGCGCCTGCGCCAGCAGGGCGGTTTTGCGGGCCGTCGTGGCACCGGACAAATAGCGCAGCAAATCGACTGCATGGATGGTATCCGAGGCAAAGGCCGTCAGCCCGCCCAAATCAAAACGGTCGCCGGAGCCGTACTTGTAAAAGCACCCCTCGACCTGAGTAATACTTTTAGCCGCCGCCAGATGCTTCTTGACTTCCCGCACCACCGGTATGAAGCGCCGGTTGAAACCGACCATCACCGGCTGGCCCAGGCTGTCTGACCGCCGGGCCAAAGCATCGGCCTGACAGGACGTGATACAGGGCGGCTTCTCACAAAATACCGGATAGCCGTGCTGCAGGGCCAGCATTGCGACATGGAACATGCTGCCCGGCTCAACCAGACAGAAGACTGCGTCGATTTTCTCGGCCGCGAACATCTCCCGCATCAGAGTATAACTTTTCGGGATGGACCATTTCTTGGCGGTCGCGGCCGCCCGTTCCGGAATCAGATCACAGACTGCGACCACTTCCACGTCCGGCATCGACCGCAAGGACGGCATGTGCACGCCATTGCAAATGCCACCCGCGCCGACCACAGCCACTCGAACCGTCCCTGCACTTGCGACTTTGTCCGACATCATTGCCATCCTTGTCAAGAGGTAACCGAGTCCCTAATTTTCTGATCCGCTCCTTCAGCCTCGGCGGCAGCCCGGCTCAATGGGCCGGTGCCCAAGCCGGCAGGGACAGATTGGCCCCCTGGGACAGCGCCCGGAAACTGTTGAGCCAGCTGTCAACGATATACAAATCACGGCTGCGGCCAGTGCTGCGGATGCAGACAATATGCCGGCCGTCCGGAGCCCAGGAGGGGGCTTCCCAGTTTCCCGCCGCCAGGGTGACAGTCCTGCTGCTGCGATCCTTGCCATCCATATCCAGAACGCAAATCACGTACTGGCCGGCATTGTTCCGGTTTGAATAGCAAATCTTGTTGCTGACCGGCGACCAATCAGGTGAAACACATTCGGTGCCGCCCAGCGACAGGCGCTTGCCCGAACCACCAGAGACAGAAACCAGATACAGCTGCGGACGGCCGAGTTTGTCCGAAACATAACAAATGGTCTGCCCGTCCGGAGACCAGCAGGGAGAGCTCTCCACACTCACATCGCTGGTCAGACGCCGCATCGAGTTGTCAGACAAATTCTTCACATATAAATCCACCCGGCGGTCCTGGCTTAAGGCCAAGGCCAGGAACTGCCCAGTTGGTGAGAGACTGGCACTGGCATTCAAGCCCTTGCTGTGTGACACCACCCGCTGACGCTTCTGAACCGTGTCCATCAAAACCACACTCAGGGAATTTTTGCGGGCCATGGTATACACCAGGGCTTTCTGATGCCCCCAGTCCGGCTCGGTGCTGATCGCCCCGTTATGGGTCAGACGCTCTTGCGCACTGCCATCCAGATAACAGCTGTAAAGCTCTTTCAGGTTGTCCTGGCCGGGCATCACAAAGACGATTTTCCGGGTACAGAGGGCGGGGACCCGGAACTGCTTCTGCAGTATCTCATCGACCAGCATGAAACTGGCCAGATTTAGCTCTTCCGCACTGCCGGAACAGAAAAAGCCCTCGCCGCCGCCCGGAATGACCCGGGCATCATAGGCATTGCGGGGGGTATTGCGATGGCGGACCTGCAGCTTGAACTGCGCCTGGCCGGCATCTTTTTCCGCCAGCACCCGGAACCAGCCGCAAAACTGCAGGGCCTTCTCCAATTGCTGCCGCGCCTCCTGTGGACCTTCGAACTGTACTATCCCCAAAGTAGGATTGTCGCTCAGTATTTTGGTAATCTTGGTCGTCTGTTCGCTCTGAGCCAGCACACTGCAGGTGCCGGTTATCGCCAGCACACCCCACAAAACCAAACGTTTCAACATACTTTTTTTCTCCTCTGGTAGTAACTACATAAAGCCATTACAGCTGAACAACCATTTCTGGCGGCCGTTGCCGCCGGGGGGCTGCGCCTGGATAAGGCGCGGCAGCAGCATCTAGGCCAGGGCTTTGACCCGGAACCAGCGCACGTCACCGGGGTCGGCAGTCAGCCCGACGACGCGGTCACAGTCAGCGGCCAGCTGCGACACTGCCAGCAACTTGCGCCCACCATCCAGGAACACTTCCCAGGACATCGTGTCCACGACTATCTCCAGCTCCAGGCCGGAATCAGGCGGCAGCAAGTACTCGTCGCTGCCCCAGAGCAGGGTCTGTTTCCGGGCCGAGAACTGCAACTTCCCGGAACGGATGCACAAGGTGAAATCGGCAGCCCGGCCGGTACTCAGCCAGACATGGTAAGAATCCGACCACAGTCCCGGGGCAAAATCCGTACTGCTGACTCCAGGCAGGTCCTGAAATTCAGCCACCGGGCGGGCGGTCAGACAGTAGCCCCGGGCAGCATCTGCCTGGAGAGCCAGGTCCAGGGGCAGACTCATCTGCTGCGAAAATGCCGCGCCGGGATACGGCTCGGAGCGCAGCCAGCCGATCAGGATGCAGCGTCCGGCCGGGGCATTGTTCCAAGTCTGCACCGCATACAGGCCATTCTGACCCCAGTCTGCCCGCAGACTGCGCCACGGGGTCTCGGGCTGAAAACCGCGACCATCGAACTGCCCGACCTGGTAGGTGCCCGAGGCAGTCATAAAGACCCACTTGAGCTCACCGGCAGGGTCGGTGAGAGGGAAAAAATCCGGGCATTCGCCGTTTTTCGCCACGTCCAGTTCCTGCAGCAGGCGCCAACTCAGGAGGTCCTCGGAACGGAACCAGGCGAAATGGGCGTCTTCACCCCGCCAGGCTACAAACAACACCATGACCCAGAACCGTCCCGGCGGGTAATAGACCACCTTGGGATCACGGCTTTCCGCCTGCAAGGGACCGATGACCGGATTGCCCTGGTACTTGCGGAAAGTCCAGCCGCCGTCACAGCTGCAGGCCATGGCTTGGGTAAAGGGCACCGGCTGCGGGGCAAAAGTCCCGGCTGCGGTATAGAACAGCAAGATGGGCGGATGCTCACCGGTCTGCAGCCCGGAGGCATTCTGGTGGTCCAGCAGTGCTCCGCCTGACCAGCACAATCCGGTTTCATCCGGGACGATGGCCGGGGCCAGCTCCTGCCAATGCAACAGGTCCCGGCTGACCGCATGTCCCCAGCACATATTGCGATTCGTCCAGTGCAAAGTGAACGGCGAGTGCTGGAAGAATAAATGGTACGTGCCCTGATAATAGAACAGACCATTCGGGTCATTCAGCCAGCCCCGCTCGCAAGTGAAATGCCAGCGGGGACGCGCCGGTGCGGACACTCCTGCCGGGCGCGCCGGCAGCTTCTCGTCGCTCTGCGGCCAGTTCTGCCATTCCACTGCCCCACCCCGGATTTCCAGCTCCAGGTCCATTCCCACCTGATCCTTGCCGTCCCAGCAGGCCAGGAAGTCATAGTCGTGCAGCCCGCCGATGGCCGCTTCGAAGTAGGTCAGCAGAGCGCCGTTGTCGGCCCGGCGCAAAATCACCATCACCTTCCCGGCTGAAAGCTTAATGGGGATGTGCAGGAATCTTGCCTCCAGCCTCAGAACTGCGCTCACACTCATTCCTCGTAGCTGTTGATCACCCCGGCGAAATCACATCTGCGCCAGGTCTCCACATCGCTCCAGTTCGTCCATTCGACGTGCATGTCGCAGAAGGCAAAGACATTGCCATCATTGTGCCGCCGGACCAGATAATCCCGGGGCAGGAAATCCAAATCGAAAAAACCATCGTTGGTGGTCTCCTGAGTGGACCCTTCCTCCAGCAGCAACGGGGTCTGGGAACTGGACGGCACCGTGGTGATTTTTTTCCCCTTGGTATCGGAGTTCACACCGTAACTGCAATTCGACTCCGTGACATCCATCGGACATAAATAGACCCGCTTGGCCTGGACATAAGTATACAGAGTGCCCCTCTCCACCGCGAAATTGCCGTTCACCGGCACCGGGAAAGCATCATAATAGACCCAGCCGCCGGATTGCCCGGCCCCCGAAGCCCCGTTAGTGTAATGCGGGAATCGCCCCTGGTAGTCATCGACATACATCAGGAAACCCAAGCTCAGCTGTTTTAGATTATTAATGCAGTCGGTCTGCTGAGCCCGCTCCCGGCTCTTCGCCAGGGCCGGCAGCAGCAATCCGGCTAGGATGGCAATAATGGCAATCACAACCAGTAATTCGATCAGAGTGAATTTTCGCGTCATTTCATGCCCTCCTCGATTAGGACTCGGTTGCGCATACTGATGCTGTGAGGGGTTCTTTTCTCTAATGTAATTCGCCAAAACAGGCCCCGCAACCCGCAGCCCCCCCCAGGCGGAAAAAATCCCGCTGCGGGTCAATGCTGCGGCGGCACTGACAGCACAAACACCGCCCCGGGCGAGGCATTGTACCAGGACAGTGTCCCTCCCAGGCGGGACGCGGCATTGGCGGCAAAATACAGCCCCAGTCCGCATCCGCGTTTTTTGCTGCTGAAAAAGGGTGCGAAGATATCTTCTCCGGGCGAACATTTGACGCCCTCGCCCTGGTCCGCGACAGCAAAGAGGATATTATTATCACCGCGGTTCTGACTGACCGTCAGGCTGACGCTGGCGCCGGCCGTTGAGGCTTCCAGGGCATTGCTGAGTAAATTCACCAAAATCTCCCGCAACAGCCGGTGCGGTACGGGCAGCGTCACCGGGCCGGGCAGCAGGTTTTGGCACTGCAGCTGCACTCCGGAATGCTGGAAACGCTGCCGCAACAGCCGGTCGAGGTCCTGCAGAAGCTCCGGCAGGGACAGGGCCGCTGCGGCGGTGATCGCCTCGCCTGGGCTGCGGCCGGAGAGTTCCTGCAGGTACGCCTCTATACGGTCAATCTCCTTGACCATAAACTGCACACACTCATCCGGGCGGCCAGCAGCACACAACTCCTCCTGCAGGACCTGGGCATTCATCTTAATGCCGCTCAGCGGATTGCGCAGTTCATGCACCACTGCCGCCGACATCTTCCCCGCCAGAGCCAGGCGCTCAGCCAGCTCCAAACGGGAATTGGCAGTCTGCAGGCGCCGCCACAAGCGCTGATATGAGCCGGCAATCAGCCACCAGGCCAGGAAAGCCAGCACCCCGCCGGCCAGTCCGGCGATGATGATCCCTGACGAGGATTCCCGCAGCGAGGAGGGCCATTGCCGCCGGGGCAGGAACAGCCATAAGCACAAGTCGGTGCCGGCGACCGCCCGGGCATACAGCCAATACCGCTCGGCAGGCAGAACCCGGTCGGCATTCCCGCCGGTGGTCCAGAAGTGCGACAGCCCCTCCAGTTCAGCCGCAGACAGGGTCGCAGCCAGCACCGTGGGACCTTCCGCCAGCACTACTTCGCATTCGGAAATCTGCTTCAGCTTGCCGACCAGCCCGGTAGTCGGCGGGAGATGCAATTCCGCGATAACCCGGGACAGATTGACACCAGCATCACGGATATAATGTTGCTCCTGATCACGATTGGCCAGCCAGATTCCGGCTGAGACCGCCGCGCAAGTCACCCCCACCGTCCACAGCACCCCCCAGAACAACATTGCCCGCTGCAAGCGCGGAGCGCCAGCAGCCGCTGTCCGCACAGGTGCAGAACCGGCTGGGGAAGGCTTGCTCATCGGCGGTCATTTCCGGTTGGCAGCGTCATTGGGTCCGCGCCAGAAATGCTCAGGCGTTTCCGTCCAGCCACAATCCTGGACTGCGAACCGCACCTTGGCCCAGCCGCGGCTGATCCGGGCCTGAGTCTCATCCCAGCTTCTGATGCCGCCCAGTGCTCCTGGCGACTCGACATTGCAGGCTCCCACGGCGCAGGCGAAAGTCCCGGCCGTCTCGGGATCGGCATTCCGGAGTAGCGAAGTCAGGAATCCTGCGATGGTGGTATCGCCGGAGCCGGTGGCACCCATGAATTTCTCCTCCTGGAAGATGGGGAACCACAATTCCCGGTCGGCCCAGGCCTGGACCGCAGAAGGCAGCGCACGGCCCATTTTCTCCAGCCTGGCCCGCCCTGCAGTGCGGACATACAGCCCGCGTTTGCCCAGCTTGATTGCCGCGACCGCGACGCCCAGGGAAAGCATCTTGCCCCCCAGCCGGCTGACCTCCGCGGGCGACAGCTCGTCGCCCTGGCCGTAATTGGTCTTTTCCAGCAGATAGAGCAGCTCATCCGCACTGGGCATAAAGATATCGACCAGCGGCAGCAGCTTGCTCATGACGACCGGCCAGTCGACCTGCCCGGCCGGGCCCTTGTCATCCGGCATGGCGGGATCAAGCGAAGTGGTCACGCCCAGGTCCTTGACTCTCCTGAACATCTCCAGAAGCTGCTGCCCCCCATGGGAATAGAAACCAGCCATCAGCGAAGAGTAGCCGAAATGGAACAGCGCGGCATCGCTGAGGGCTGCGTAATTGAGGTCATCAGCATTGAAGGTGGCATTGGCACCTGGGCTGTGCAGGAACATCCGGTCCACGCCAGGGATGTTGATGACCAGAGAATAGGAGGAGCTCTCCCCGGGGCAGACTTTGAATCCCTGTTTGAGTTCCGGCCCATATTGCTGCACGATGGACAATATTGACTGACCGAAGGAATCATCGCCAAGCTTGCCCATCAGGAGCACCGGCTGCCCCAAAATATGTAATGCCAGGCCAGTATTGGATACCGCGCCTCCGGTCACCATCATCGCCTTGCCGACCTCATACAGCCGCCCTGGCTGCAAATCGATATGGTGGTCGATTTCCGGAATGACATCCAGGCAAATCAACCCCGCCACCACAGCTTTTTTACTCATGCATGCATCTCCTGGTATTATAAATGGTTCGTTTGAACAACGGCCAAAAACTCCGTGCCTCTGGCCCCTGGTCTGCCTGCATTCTCACTGCACTGCCTCCAGCATCACGGGGCTGAGGACGGTCACAAAGCGCAGCACGGCCAAATCCGCCCGCGGCCGGCCAAGCAGGCGTCCGCGGGACTGTTCCACCACCTCAAGCAGTACGCCTTGTTCGTTTGGGACTACCTCCCCGACCGGCAATCCCGCCGGCCCCCAGCCGCCCAGACCGGTGGTCAGAAGCTGCTGACCAGAATGCACCGGGACATCCTTGGGCAGATAATCAAGCGCAAACAACGCCTGCTGCCGGCCCGCCCGGCTGAGGCCACGGCTGATCCCCGTGATATCGCTGCCGGACAGCACCAGGCTCAGATGGCATTCCGGTGACACGACCGTCGCCACCCGCGAGGTATGACGGTTGTTTTCACAGACCCGCCCCACGACATCCGACCCTGAGAGTACCAGAGCCCCGGGCAGCACGCCGTCGGCCAGGCCCTTGTTAATGCTGAACCCATGCTCCCACAACACCGGATCGCGAGCAATCACTTCGGCTGCCAGGGCCCGCCAGCCGGGCAGCGGCGCCAAGGACAGCAACTGCCGCAATTCGGCATTCTGACGTCTGATCTCCGGCACCTCAGCCAGCTGCACCTCCAGCTCCCGCAGGCGCATCTCCTGCCGCAGCCACTCTGATTCCCGGCTGCTACCCTGGGGCAGAATCCAGTTCACCCCGCTGGAGACCAGCATCCAGGTGCGCTGCCACAAAGAGACGAAGGGCGAAGTTGCCGCACTGCCCAGGCGCCGCCCGAAACTCGAAGTGCTGAACAACAGCAATGTCAGGACCAGAATCAGCGCCAGTCCATAAGCTATTCGCTGTGCAGTATTGTGCATAAGGTCCTGAAATACGCTGCCCAACCGGTCAAGGCACAGCTATTTGTCCTTCTTGTCCTCGGCCGCGGCATTCCCGGGGTCGGGTACGGCTTCCTGGACCGGGGCGGCAGGGGCGGCAGCCGGCTGGGCCTCTGCTGCGTCGGCATTGTCCGCCGCAGCCGGTTCCGCCGCCGGCGCCGGTTCCGCTGCCGGAGCTGGTTCCGCTGCCGGAGCTGGCTCGGGTTCCTGCAACACCAATCCTGTGACTGTCGGCAGGGGCAAATCCAAAGCTGATTTCAAAGCCGCCAGACGGGCGCCGGCAGGACAGGAAAAAATCAATTTCACTTCTGCCGGGCCGGCCGCCAGGAGGTAGCGGAAATCAAAATAACCGCTTTTCCGCTCCGCCATGCCCAGGCATTTGCAGTCTTTACCGTCGACAACGAGCAGGTAATCGAGCGGACTGAGGGTGCGGTCCGGAAAAACTGCCGCGTCCAGGATCACAAAGACCTGATCATCATCCGGACTGGTCTCCTGCAGCATTTCCGCCGGGACATCGCCGCCGGGGGCGGTCAAGCCCTGCTTCAAAGCCTCATCCTCACTGACAAATTTCTGCGCCTCGCTGGTGCGTTCCAGGTTGGTCAATTTTCCGGAGTGGATGGTAAGCGACAGCGGTCCGGCCAGAAAATTTCCTGCCCCCAGGCACAGCAGCAAGCATAGACAACAGCTTTTTTTCATCCTCACTCCTTTTATCGCCAACGCCCTACTCCGCATCCCGCAAGGCCTTCGCCGTAAAAGCGAAGATTTCCTGCATTCCGCACCTGGCGGTGCTCAGGAGCTGTCCGAGTTCAGCTTCGCTGAAGCTGGCTTCCTCGCCGCTGCCCTGCAGTTCCACAAAACGCCCCCCTGCGGTCATCACCACATTCATATCGACATCTGCGGCCGAGTCCTCCTCGTAGCACAGATCAAGCAGCACCTGCCCGGAGAGCATGCCCACGCTGACCGCTGCCACCCGGTCTTTCAGCGGCGACTCGGTCAGAATGCCCTGCCGGAGCAGTTTCCGGACTGCGCATTCGAGGGCCAGGGCGGCACCTGTTATCGCGGCACAGCGGGTGCCGCCGTCCGCATCAATGACATCACAATCGACATGCAGAGTCAATCCCGGCAACAGGCTCAGATCAACCACCGCCCGCAACGACCGCCCGATCAGGCGTTGGATTTCCGCCGAGCGACCGGATAATTTTCCCCGCGTGACCTCCCGTTCGGTGCGCTGGGCAGTGGCTCCCGGCAGCATCTGGTACTCAGCCGTAATCCAGCCGCCGGGCTGATTCTGCTCCTTCATCCAGCGGGGCACCGACTGCTCCACGGACACCGAACAGAGCACCCGGGTATGACCAAAGCCCATCAGCACCGATCCAACCGGGTGATGCTGAAAGCCGAACTGCAATGACAGCGGGCGTAATTGCGCCGATAGACGATTATCTTTTCGTTGCATCGGGATAAACTTCATTTCAGGTATTATAGTTAGTAATTTACCAATAACGAAACCGATTGGTAATTGCTGCAATATAATTTCGTTTGCCGCAAATGCAAAAGCTGCAGCGCTCTTTTCGCACTGCAGAAAACACCCCCGGCGAGTAATCTTCCCCTCCCCGATGCGTTTCCATCATTCCATGCTTGCTGCCGCACTGCTGCTAGCCGCAGTCTTGCTCTCCTGCAAGCGGCCGGCTGCAGAGCAGTACCCGGAAAAAACCAGCCTGGCTCTCTCTGAGGCCAGCCGGATGCTCCTGCACAGCGACATCCGGGGTGCCAGGACCTCGTTGCAGGAATACAGCCGCTTCCAAGGAACGCTGCTGTTGGAACTGCTCTCCTCGGCAGAACAGGAACAAGAGCTGTTGCAACAGGCACACCAATGCCTGCAGCAAAACCAGTACCACACCCTGAATGAATTGCTGAACCGGGCCGAAAAAAACGGCCAGGCAACACCAGAGCTGCTGCGCTACCGCGCCATTCCCCAGGCCTTGCAGGCGCTGCAGCTGTTCTGTAAACGCATGCCCTGGGAAAGCTCGGAGGACCTCCAGAGTGCCCTGGACTGGCTGAAACCCTACACCCCGGCCCTGGAGCAATCACCCGCATTCCAGCGTTTCTGGAGCCAGCAGCAGAATCTGCTGGCACCGTTGCGTCAGCGCGAACTGCAGCGCCGCTGTACCCAGATCAGCAACGAGATGGATATCGCTTTACGGCAAGGTCAGCTCCCGGCTGCCTGGGCGGCCGGCGCACGCCTGCAGGCCCTGAATCCCGAACATCCTCTGTTCCTGTTCCTGGACTGGCCAGGCAAAACGTTGCGCGGTCAGCTGCCGCTTCTGCCGCCGGCCTCGCCCGAACAGCAGGAAGGTTGTGAACTAGCTTTCGCCTTATGCTGGGAGCAGCTCCCG
>JAAYYJ010000306.1 GCA_012515455.1 Oligosphaeraceae bacterium | reverse complement strand
TTGCCGGTGGCGCCATGGCAGATGAACTCCGCACCCTCGGCCTGGGCAATCTCAACCAGGCGCTTGGCAATCAGGGGGCGGGCAATCGAGGTGCCCAGCAAGTACATGTTCTCGTAAATCGCATTGGCCTGGAACATCGGGAAAATAAAATCACGGGCGAACTCTTCGGTAAGGTCCTCGATGTACGACTTTACTGCACCGCAGGCCTTGGCCTTCTCGTGCAAACCGTCGAGCTCCTCATCCTGACCGACATTGGCACAAAAAGTAATCACTTCAGCCTGGTACTTCTCCTGCAGCCAGGTAAGTATGCAGGACGTGTCCAGACCACCGGAATAAGCCAGTACTACTTTCATTTTTTTACCTCTACAATATGCCTTTACCCTAATCAGAACCGGCGGAAGAAATTAACCAGCAGAAGACTCTGCCCGGGAAGCCAGAACCGCTGCAGGCACGTAAAATTCTTAATATAACGCCGATTCCGGCAATATCTCAAGCGAGGGCGAAAAATCGGCGGGCATTCGCGGTGGTCAGTTCGGCCAAGGCGGATAATTCCAGTCCCAGTTCCTGAGCCACGCGTTGAGCGACCGCGGGTAAATATGCGGGGCAGTTGGTCCGGCCGCGGTATGGCACCGGGGCCAAATAGGGCGAGTCGGTCTCCAGCAGCAGCCGCTCGGGCTGCACCAGGGGCAAAAAGGCTCGGATATTGTCGGCCTTGGTGAAGGTCACCATGCCGTTGACCGAGATATACGCTCCCAGTTCCTGCCACAGGCGGCATTCCTCCGGGGTGCCCGTAAAGCTGTGCACCACAAAGGGCGCCCCGCCGGGCAGATGGCGCTGAACCAGCGCGTGGCAGTCCGCAAATGCCTCGCGGCAGTGAATCACCACCGGCCGGTGCAGCTCAGCCGCCAGCTCCAAAAATAGGGCCAAGACCTGCCGCTGCACCTCACGGGGACTGAAGTCATAATGATAGTCCAGGCCAATCTCCCCCACCGCCACGACCCCGGGACGGGACAACAAGGTGCGGAACTGCGGCAGGTCCCCCGCCGCAAAAGAGGCCGCCGCATGCGGATGCACACCGACCGCGGCATAGACCCCCGGCTCAGACCCGGCCAGGGCGCTCACCGCCAAACCATCGGACAATGCGGTGCCGGCCAGCAGGAATTCCCCCACCCCGACGGCGCGGGCCGCGCTCAACACCGCCGCCGCATCATCCTCCGGCGACAAATGCAAATGCGTATCAAATAAATGCATCAGGACTCCCGGATTGCTCTTGTTTGCCGCAACTGCCCGGCAGCCGCAGAGCGACACGCTCCGCCGGACGGCGTCCCGCCCCCGGACTTCCGGTGCTGCACCTGCAGTATTCCTGGCGGCTTTTCATCCGGATGCTCAGCAAAAAGGCCCCGCCTGGCCAGATCAAGCCAGACGGGGCCGCGGGTACTATACGGTACTCTCTTCAGGCTTGACGCTTACATCATGCCGCCCATGCCGCCCATGCCGCCCATGCCAGGGCCGCCAGCAGGCATGTCTTTCTTGTCTTCCGGCAGATCGCAGATCATGCATTCGGTGGTCAGCAGCATGCCGGCACCGGAGGCAGCGTACTGCAAGGCACAACGGGCGACCTTCTTGGGGTCGATAATACCGGCCTTGAGCAGGTCGACGTAGGTGTCGTTGGCAGCATCGTAACCCATGTTGTCCTTCGCTTCCTTGACCTTCATCACCACAATCGATCCCTCGACACCGGCATTGGCCGCAATCTGGCGCAGCGGTTCGTCGATGGCGCGCTTGATGATGTCAACACCAGTAGCCTCGTCACCAGTGCACTTCAGGCTGTCCAGAACCTTGGCCGCGCGGATCAGAGCCACACCGCCGCCGGGGACAATGCCTTCCTCAACCGCAGCGCGGGTGGCATGCAAGGCATCCTCAACCCGGGCTTTCTTCTCTTTCATCTCGGACTCGGTGGCAGCACCGACGTGAATGACCGCCACACCGCCAGCCAGCTTGGCCAGGCGCTCCTGCAGCTTCTCGCGGTCGTAATCCGAGGTGGTCTCTTCAATCTGACGTTTGATCAGACCAACCCGGGCCGCAATCTTGCTGGCCTCGCCACCGCCTTCGACGATGGTGGTATTCTCTTTGTCAACCACGATATTCTTGGCTTTGCCCAGGTCCTCAAGCTTGACATTCTCCAGCTTGATGCCGAGGTCCTCGGTGATGCAGGTCCCGCCAGTCAAAATCGCAATGTCTTCCAGCATCGCTTTGCGGCGATCGCCAAATCCGGGCGCCTTGACCGCGCAGACATTCAGGGTGCCGCGGATCTTGTTGACCACCAGGGTCGCCAGGGCCTCGCCATCGACATCCTCAGCAATGATCAACAGGGGCTTGCCCTGCTTGGAGACGGCTTG
>JAAYYJ010000305.1 GCA_012515455.1 Oligosphaeraceae bacterium | reverse complement strand
TCATCGACTGTCTGGAAAAACTGTCGCCGGGGCTCTGTGCCGGCTTCCAGGACCGGCATGGCAACAACCTGCTTTGGTACACCGCCCTATGCTGGCAGTTCAGAAGCCAGTACGCTACCCCATTCGCAAATGATGGCACCAGACGTGATCCGGATTCCGCCCCCGGCGAAGCAGACCAAGCCTGGAGACGCCTGGCCAACCAGCACGGCGACCCGAATGGGGCCCGCGCCGGCAACCGGAAACTCTACCAGCGACTCATCCGCTGCGGCATCTCCCCCGAGCAGAAAAACCACTACGGTTTCTCATTTCAGGACCTCGACCAGTTCGCCATAATGATCAACCAACGCTGGAGCATCACCAGGCTCCGGGCCAAAGACCCCGCCAAGCTAGCCGCCAACTGTTAATCCTCACCACAGTCCATCAGCCTTGGTTACGGATCAGCGTATCACCGATTTGCAGAATCTCCTGGCGCAGCACTTCCGGGCCCAGGACCCGGACTTCACCGCGCACCCAGAGTACCAGCTCGACCGCCTCGTATTCGGTCAAAGCCTTCAGCGTAACCACGATCGATCCATCCGCCTCCGGTTGCATGCAGGCCGGTTGACTGGCAAAGCGCTCCCGGACCTGAAAAGCGACCTTGGGCAGGAAGTGCAGGCGGACTTCCGGATAGCGCGAGAACTCAAAAAGCTTGCCTTTTTTTACCGACTCGAGCAGGCGCCTATTTCCCTGAAAAGAAGCACTGATTTGCTCTGCCGAAAGGATCCGATGCACTGCCAGGATGGTGTCATATGGCTTGTGATAGGAATATTTTGCTGTTCCGCAAAGCAGTCCTTTCAAATACCATACACCGGACTGCCAGGCAAGCACATGCGGCTCAAAAACCATATCCCGCGGTGTTCCCTTTGCCGAGCAGTAGTTCAACTGCAGTTTCTGCCGTTTTTCCCAGGCCTTGAAGACCTTGCAGAAGACCTCGCTCGACAGAGGCAACTGCACCGGATTGATGATCTGCATCATATCCAGTTCCGTCCTCTCATCGAAGCCGGCACTGTTGCGAGCCAGCAGAGAACGCACCGCCTGATGGATCGATGTGCGCAGGGGCTCCGGCATCAGTGATTCGGCCACCTTCTGACCCAGCACCGCACTCTTCATTTCAAACGGCTCGACCATCAGCCGTTCGCAACACCAATCGTTCTCCCTGAGGAAAAATCCGCGCTCGCTGGCTTCGTATTCGATCGGAGCCCCAAACTCCGTCTTCAGATCATGAATATCACGCAGAAAAGTCTTCTGAGACACTTTACAGGCCCCCGCCAGATCGCGGAGCTGCATCTCCTCCTCAAAACGTTGATAATTCGGCATCGCATTTTTGCGCATCATCTCAATAATGACACCCATCCGCAGCAACTTGTTCTTGTTCGCAGGCATAGCAAATTTCTCCCTTTGATCATACCAGACGCTGACTGCAAAACAATAACCCCCCGAAACAGAATTAGCAAATCAAAAACCACAATTTCATCCGCCACGATGCACCCCGGACAATAGGTGTCCCCCCCTCCGTAGTATTGTATGTTGTGTCAGAAAAAATTTCGTGTCTTTTCGTGTTTTTCGTGGTTAAAAAATCCAACCCAAGGAGGTCCCCATGAATCTTGTTCCCATGGTTCTTGTCAACGGCAGCAATGGTGAGCGCAGTTATGACATTTACAGCCGCTTGCTTCGCGACCGCATTGTCATGCTCAATGGCCCCATTGACGAAAACAGCGCCGCTCTGGTGATCAGCCAGCTCTTGTTTCTGCAGGCTGAAAACCCAAAGGCAGACATTCACATCTACGTCAACTCGCCCGGCGGTGCCGTCGTCGACGGCCTGGCCATCGTTGACTGCATGGAACTGTCCACCTGCGATATCCATACCTACTCAGTCGGGCAGTGCGCCTCCATGGGCTGCGTCATCCTGGCAGCAGGTACCAAAGGCAAACGCCATGCCCTGGCCAGCAGCCGCCTGATGCTGCACCAGGTCGCTGCCAGCACCCAGGGCGCCGTCGAAGACATGAAACGCAATGTCAAGGAAGCCGACCGCCTGAACCGCTACCTCGCCGCCAAACTGGCCGCTTTCACCGGGCAGTCCCTGAAAAAAATCACCGCGGACATGGATCGCGATTTCTTCCTCTCCGCACCCGAAGCCGTGACCTACCATCTCGTTGATGATATCCTCGCCAAAAAACAGTAATTTCAGAAAGGAGTTTCTTATGAAAAGCAAAACGACCATTCCCGTTCCAGCCCTCAGCCAGCTCGATGCCCAGGATAACGAGCGCATCTATGCCGGTGATCTGTGGTGTAACATCCAGGCTATCGGCTTCTACAGCAATCTCCTGGAAACCCTCCGCGAAGATGTCGACGACCGCGACTGGTGGCGATTCCCGCCCCAGGTGTTGCGTCACTCCGAAATCGCCGCCCTGTATGACAGCCTGCTGAAGCAGTCCAAGCGCGCCCGGCTGGCCGCGATGGAACGATTCCGCAAGCAGCCGCCGGAGCTGGAGGACGGTGATTCCTGCGATGATATCCTCGATTATCTCTACAAGAACCCCCTCTGCCGGCGCAAGCTGATTGAGAAGCTGGTGCCGTTGCTGGACAATCGCCGCCAGGAAATGCAGGCCGCCCTGAAAAAGTCCGGCGGGCAGTCGCCCCTGCAGCAGCGTTTTCAGGAAATGCAGACTCTGTTCGAGCTGTCCGAAGCGGAAATGCAGGTCGTGCTGTTCCTGTTTTTGAGCGAGACCGGCTTCTGGGACCTGGGGTCAGTCTACAACCGCGGCCGTTATCATCAGGAATTCGCGCGCATGCCGGCGCTGTCCAAGGCCCTGCGGCTGTCCGAATCGCAGACCTCCGCCCTGCTCCAGGTCAAGGGAAATCTGCGCCGTTTCGGGCTGCTCGAGCAGAATGGTCTCGAACTCGAAGACAACTTCAAGGACTACCTCAGCGGAGTCAGCGACACTCCGCTCAGCGACCGCTTCTACACCCGCTTCACCGGTGAAGTCCTCCCCTGGGAGATGCATGGCAAACTCGTTGAAGAGGAAGGCGCCGTCCTGACCAGCCTGATTGAGGCCAAGCAGCCCGGCCATGGCCTGAACATCCTCCTCTACGGACTGCCCGGCACCGGCAAAACCGCGTTTGCTCAGAGCCTCGCCGACAAGCTCGGCAAGGACCTCTACTTCATCAATCAGGCCGGTTCTCCCGAACGCCAGGGACGCCCGTCAGGCCCGGGATTCCGCTATGCCGGACTGGAAGTCGCCAACCTCCGCCTGAATCCCGATAAGGTGATTGTCTGTGTTGATGAATGTGACAAGATGATTGCCAATGCCGGCATGGGTGAATTCCTGCTCCGCATGATGGGAGTGCCTGCCGACCGCGATGGTGAAGGCAAAGGCCAGCTCAATGCCATCCTGGACAACCTGAAGCTGACGGTCATCTGGATTGCCAACACCCAGCGCGACTCCATCGACCCCTCCAGCCGGCGCCGCTTCGACTACAATATCTACTTCGACTCCCTCAGCCCGGCAGTGCGCCGGAACATCTGGGAGAATGCGCTGCAGCGCTATGGGTTGTCGGGCCGGCTTTCGCAGGAATTTCTGGAAGCGGCCAGTCACCGTTATCCGGTGAATGCCGGCGGCATCAGCGTGGCGGTCAAGAATGCGGCGGCGATTGTGAGCAAACAACCGGATGCCGATTTGGCTGCGACGGTGATGACATACCTGCGCTCACACTGCAATATCCTGAATATTGTGGACAACCTGGACGGCTGCAAGCCGACCCGCGATTACACCCTCGATGGCCTCAACCTGAAGACCGGTCCCAGTCTGAAGCGCATCATTGCCGCCGGGAAGCACTATCTTGCCAAGGGCGACCTGCCCGGCAGTGCCGCTGATACGCCACGCCTCAACCTGCTTTTGTTCGGACCTCCCGGAACCGGCAAGACCGAATTCGTCAAGTATCTCGCGCAGCAGCTCAACCGACCCCTGAACATCAAGATGGCCAGCGATATGCTCAATCCCTATATCGGCGGCACCGAGCATCGCATTGTCAATGCCTTCCGCGAAGCCGCCGCCGAAAAGAGCATCCTGTTCATTGACGAAGGTGACGCCATGCTCAGTACCCGTGCCAAGGCCGTGCGTTCCTTTGAGACCACACAGGTGACCACACTGCTCAATCAGATGGAGAACTTTCCCGGCATCTTCGTCATGGCCACCAATTTTGCCCAGAATCTCGATCCCGCAGCCAGCCGCCGTTTCACTTTCAAGCTGCGCTTCGACTACCTCGACCTCAAGGGCAAAATCCACTTCTACCACTGCTTCTTCAAGCACCTCAAGCTGCCCGCACTCGAGGCCCAGGATCAGATGACCCTCGAAGGCATCCCCCGGCTCACTCCCGGCGACTTCCGCAACGTCCGCCAGCAGTTCTTCTACCTGGCTGAGGAAAAGCTGACCAATGCTGAAATCCTCAAGGCCCTCGCTGACGAAGCGGCCAACAAAGAGCAGCATAACCTCACCGTCGACCTCAGCACCCAAAAACCCATCGGCTTTGATCTCTTCAAAAGTGCCGCAGGAGATTGACAGGGTGCAGGTCATTCCCATTTGCCCACGTGCCCTGTCCGACCTGTCCGACCTGTCCGACCTGTCCGACCTGTCCGACCTGTCCGACCCTTCCACGTACCCCGGACAATAGGTGTCCGGGGTGCTGTGGTATCTTTAAGGGTATGACAAGATTCGCCTCAAACCTGGTTCCACCATCACCTTTGGGAGAGCACATCATGCAAGACAATGAGATTTCTTCCGCGTTGCGTTCCTCCCTTGAGCCTTTGCGCGCCCGCATGCGCTTTCTCAAGCTGGTGGCCTATAGTGCGGGCAGTCGCCAGCTGCAGAAAGG